>CANLPK010000015.1 GCA_947492885.1 Bacteroidota bacterium | reverse complement strand
TGGATTAATGATTTCCTGAAGTTGTTTAATAAATTTATCTGCTTGTGTTTTTTCAACCCTGAAATCCGAAAGCAAATCTGTTGCCCAAACTTGATATTTCTGTTTCGTCGATTTGCTCTCATGTTTATCATAACTATTCGCGTGGGTTATGAATTCTTGAAGTATGTTCGTTAAGTCAAAACAATTGGAAAGATAGGTACGGTAAAATTCCAATGATGCTTCTTCTAAAGCGGGTTGCAGTGATTCGGGGCTTGCCTTGGTTTCCGAAAAGGTGGTGATATTTTGATCTTCCTTTAGACTTTGATAATTTATTTGTGATGATAATACTAAGCCATCTAAAGAGGTGAGCCTAGATAATGCAACGTATACTTGACCAGGCGCAAATGCGCTTCCAATATCAACAATTGCCTTTTGAAATGTTAAGCCTTGACTTTTATGAACGGTTATTGCCCAAGCAAGTTTTATTGGAAAATGGGTAAATGTTCCCATAACCGTTTCTTCAATCTGATTGGATATTGGATCCACTTTATAGCGGAGATTCTGCCATTCATACCTTGGTACTATTATGGTTCTATTTTCTTCTTCAAATAATACACTAATTTCATTCTCCAATAAACCAATCACCTTCCCAATTTTGCCGTTATAATAACGTTTCTCAAGTGCTTGATCATTTTTCACAAACATCACTTGTGCTCCCATCTTCAATTCCAATTGCGATTCCAATGGATAGGCCGTTTCATTAAAATCGCCTTCTACTTGTGCTTTATAAATATATGATTTACCCGAAAGCCGTTGCAAGGATTCCTTATTGATACTATCGGCCTTATAATTGTGTGTGGTAAGCTGTATATAGTTTTCCTTAGGCACAAACCCTGGTTGATAGTACTTATTCAACAAGAGCACATCTTCAGGGGTAACCACATTATTTCTTAAGTTGTTTAATACTCGAATAAAATTATCATCGTCCTGACGATAAATTTTATCCAATTCCAAATGCAAAAGAGGCTTCTCTTTAAGTGCTCTGGCTTCGAAGAAAAAAATACTCTGATAATACTTCTTCAAATAAGTCCATTCTTCATCTTTTACAATGGGTGGCAATTGCAGTAAATCGCCAATAAATAGAACTTGCACACCTCCAAATGATTCATATTTCCGCTTTCTGATGCTTCTAAGTACCAAATCAATGGCATCTAACACATCGGCCCTAAGCATACTCACCTCGTCAATAATCAAGAGTTCTAGTTCTTGTAAAACGCTACGCTTCACCTGATTCATTTGAAAATTATGAAATAGAGAGGCTGGGGTATTAATTCTTTGTAAGGCGTTCGGGTCGGAAGTAACCGAGTTCTCGGGAACGAAGGCTCCGAAGGGCAATTGAAAAAGTGAATGAATAGTAACCCCGCCAGCATTAATGGCAGCAATACCAGTTGGAGCAACAATTACAGCATTCTTAAATGTGTTACGAATAATATAACGTAGAAAGGTGGTTTTGCCGGTTCCGGCCTTACCAGTAAGAAAAATATTTCTGCTGGTATTGTTTACGAATTGAGCCGCATACTCGGCCATTGAGTTTTTCATGATTAAGTTTATTTATTGATGCAAATATAAATTTTCAATCATGCATTACAAATTAGCTCCTAAACAAATGGAAATTAACTGCAAAATAAGCCTAAAATATGCACCCATATTGATTCACTACCAACTTTAACTTCCGGTTTGCAACATATTCCTTTAATTACCTACCTTTGTGCTTTAATTTTAGAAATCATGACTTTACAATCTTTGTTCTTACTTGGTAGCCTTGGTACCTCCGAAATGGTACTTATTGTTATTGCCATCCTTATTTTCTTCGGGGGTAAAAAAATTCCTGAATTGATGAAAGGAATTGGAAGTGGTGTTCGTGAATTTAACAATGCGAAAAACAATGTTAAATCTCAAATTGAAGATGGTATGCGTGAGCAACCAAAACCACAAGACGAAGAGAAAAAATAATCCTTATAAGGAAATCTTTTAAAAGCCATGGTATTGCAATCCAAATTGCAATGTTGTGGCTTTTTTGTTAGCGAAATTTTGATATGATATTTAAAATGGTGAAACAAAATCCATTAATCGCGGGTTTTGAGTATCCTTCTCCGATAATATTGGATAGGTCACACCCCAATTTATTCCCAAATCAGGGTCGTTCCAAAGCACCCCACCTTCACTTTGCTTATGATATACCGCTGTGCATTTATAGCTAAACAGGGTATCGTTTTCTAAGGTTGAAAAGCCATGGGCAAAACCTTCGGGTATCCATAGTATGGTATTGTTTTCTCCAGTTAAGATAATACTGAAATGTTGCCCGTAGGTACGTTCTCCTTTTCGTAAATCAACAACTACATCCTTCACAGCCCCTTTGAGTACACGCACCAGCTTTCCTTGTGCAAATGGAGGCAATTGGAAATGTAATCCTCTCACCGCCCCTTTGTTACTCATACTTTGGTTATCTTGTACAAAATTTAAAAAGAGACCATTCGCTTGAAAAGTCGCTGCATTATAGGATTCAAAGAAATAGCCTCGATGATCACCGAATACACTCGGTTGAATAATGGTAAGTCCGGCAAATTCGGTAGCTGTAAATTTCATAATGAATTATTTGGAGTTCCTTTTAGGTTAGCATCCCCCCACATACTGATAAGGTTTGACCTGTGATATAACTGCTTAAGTCACTTGCAAAGAATATACATGCATTTGCTACATCATCAGGTGTACCCGCTCTTCTTAATGGAATAGTATTCAACCATCCTTTCACTACATCTTCGTTCAGTTTACCAGTCATTTCAGTTTCAATAAATCCTGGAGCAATGGCATTGCATCGAACACCTCTACTTCCTAATTCAAGTGCAACTGATTTCGTAAAACCAATCATTCCAGCTTTACTGGCTGCATAATTAGCCTGACCCGCATTACCCTTTATTCCTACTACTGAGGTTATATTTATGATACTTCCACTGCGTTGCTTCATCATTACCTTTGTAATGGCCTTGGTAGTGTTGAAAATTGATTTTAGGTTTATCCGAATTACTTCATCCCATTGCTCTTCAGTCATTCGCATCAATAAATTATCTTTGGTAATTCCTGCATTGTTTATTAAAACATCAATACGACCAAAGTCTGCAGCTACTGCATTAATTAAATCTTCAGCCTGCTTATTATCGCTCGCATCGCTTTGATATCCTTTGGCTTTTATACCATAAGCTTCCAACTCTGCAACCAAGGCTTCACCTTGTGAAACAGAAGACAAATAGGTAAAAGCAATATTTGCGCCTTGTTGTGCAAATTGAAGTGCAATTCCTCTTCCGATTCCTTTAGATGCACCAGTTATTAAGGCAACTTTATCTTGAAGTAATTTCATGTGATTCCTTTTTTAGAAGGCAAAAGTAAAATAATTTTACTGTTATTTTTTATTCAGATATAAATTCAAAATTTCATGTATGGATTTATATGCCTCTAGTTTTTTAAGTTCTGGACCATTTTTATCAAACCATTTTATTTCTGTGATATCTTCCTCCGTTTGTGGCTTCAACTTTTCTGTGCTTGAAATAACCATGCGGTACCAATGTGAAATCTTTAAAACATTCTTACCATACATATTAAAAGTATGATAGGTGGTGCCTATTTTTGATTTTACTTCTACTTGATTGATACCACATTCTTCTATTACTTCTCGTTTAGCGGCACTAATCTCAGTCTCACCTTTTTCAATTTTACCTTTTGGCATATCCCAAAAGCCTCTTCTAAAAATCATTAAGATTTGTTTGAGCTCATTCTCAATCACTCCGCCAGCGGCCTCTATTACATCATAGTTCTGACTGAACAATTCAAATGCTTTGATAGCATTGCTGGTATGCATAACCGCACCTACCTTATTGGTGGCTTGTAAAAAATCCTTTGATGTTTTTGTTATGAAATCACCATCATTATTATAATAATGAAGATAGGATTTGTTATGTATCAAATGATCCCAATCGTCGCAAATAATAAAGGGCTTGTCGTTTATATAAATGGTATACACGGTTGCAATTACGAACTATTAATTGAGATTTAAAAAGCGACTTAGCCACAGCCGGTGCAATCTTACTTCAAAATCTTTAAGCTTAAATCCAGGGCTTTAACAGAGTGCGTGAGGGCTCCAACAGAAATATAATTAACCCCTGCTAGTGCATAGTCTCTGATATTCGATAATGTAATACCTCCACTCGCTTCTGTTTCCAACTTTCCACCGATGATGGTAATTGCCTCTTGGATTTTTTCAGGCATGAAATTATCCAGCATTATTCTATCAGCAATACCTATTTTCATTACTTGTTTCACCTCCTCCAATGAACGGGTTTCTACTTCTATTTTTAGTGCTGGGTTTATACGTTTACGATATGAATCGGCCTGGAGTAATGCATTGGCAATACCTCCAGCAGCATCAATATGATTGTCCTTTAGCATGATCATATCATATAAGCCTACCCTGTGATTGGTTCCCCCTCCTGTATATACTGCCCATTTCTCAAGCAGTCTTAGTCCGGGTGTAGTTTTGCGTGTATCTAGCAATTGACATCCTGTTCCTTTGATGGCATCCATATAATTATGTGTAATGGTGGCAATGCCACTCAATCGTTGCATAAAATTAAGGATAAGGCGTTCACTTTTTAAAATACTGTGTGTTCTTCCTTTTAGATAAAAAACAATATCACCTTTTGAAATTGAATCGCCATCGTGCTTCAAAATCTCAAATATGAGAGTGGGGTCAACCATTTGCACAATGGTTTGTGCTAATGCAATGCCAGCAATTATTCCATCATCTTTCACCAATAATTTTGCAGTATCGGTTTTATCGTATGGAATACTGCTTAAACTACTATGATCTCCATCTCTGATGTCCTCATTAAGTGCATAAGCAATCAATTGTTTTATTTCGTAGTTAGAGTTAAAGTCGATTACCATGGTGTCAATTTTGGGGTAAAAATAGATAAAATAAAAAATGTCGACCTAGGGATCGACATTTTATAAATTTGATTTCTTCTAATTATACTTTATGGAGTCTCAATCTTTAATTCACTGATGCTCTTTTGTCCTCCGATATCTTTTACAAATACATAAACCTTAAAAGTACCTTTACCTGTAACGAGTGAGCCTACCATGTACTTTCCATTATTCGATGCTCCTTGATGCTCAAGATTAAAACTACTAGGTGAATGTTGGGTAAAAAAGTTCTTTAAAACGATTTCGGCTTGCGACTTACTATACTGATCCTCGCTATTAGGTAAGGTTACGTCAACGGTATTGGCAAAATACTTAGCGATTTCTTTTACATTACCTTGCTTAAAGCTATTACTTAATTCATTAAACAAATCCTGATCCGGTCCAGCCAATGGTTTAAAGGCAGAACCGATAAGAGCAATGGCAATTATTACAAATACTTGTAACTTCTTCATATCGCGATGGTATGCCATTTCTATGCCAAAAAGGGTATTCCACCTTTTTTTTGCCATTAATATTAAATACTAATAAATTCTCTCGTAATTTGAAGAATGAATAAGCAAATCATATTAGTCATTTTGGATGGATGGGGAATTGGTGATCAAACAAAAAGCGATGCCATCTTTCATAGTAAAATTCCTTTTGTTAGGAGCTTGTTTTCAAGTCGACCAAATACTACTTTAACCACCTTTGGAGAGGCCGTAGGTTTACCTGAAGGGCAGATGGGGAATAGCGAAGTAGGACATATGAATATTGGGGCTGGTCGTGTTGTATATCAGATGCTTGTTAAAATAAATATCGCTTTCAGGTCGCGTCAGATTCATGACAATTCGACCATGAAAGAAGCGTTGGAATATGCGATAAAAAATAATAAAAAAGTGCACTTAATTGGATTGCTCTCCGATGGAGGAGTTCATAGTAGTATCGAACATGTAAAAGGATTATTGGACTTTTTTAATGAGAATGACTATAAAAATGTCTTTTTACACGCTTTTTTGGACGGTCGCGATACCGACCCTAAAAGCGGTACTGGTTTTCTAAATGATATTCTTTCTCACATGAAAAAATCATGCGGCAAATTGGCAACAGTAGTTGGAAGGTACTATGCCATGGATCGTGATAAGCGTTGGGAACGGATTAAACTAGCATACGATGTTATGGTTAATTCTGTTGGTGTTCAAAGCACAGATACCATTTCTAGCGTAAATAAATATTATGAAGAACAAATAACTGATGAATTCATGAAACCCATTGTGATGGTTGATGAAGAGCAAATTCCTGTTGCAAAAATTGAGGATGGAGATGTAGTGATCAATTTTAATTTCCGCACCGACCGTGGTCGAGAAATAACCATGGCTCTTACTCAAGAATCGTTTCATGAACACAATATGCATCCCATTCCATTGCATTATTGCACGCTCACACGATATGATGAAAAATTCAAAAATGTACATGTGGTTTTTGATAATGAAGATTTGACTGAAACCTTGGGAGAGATTTTAGCCAAGCATGGCAAAACCCAATTGCGAATGGCTGAAACTGAAAAGTACCCTCATGTTACCTTCTTCTTTAGCGGTGGTCGTGAAGAAGTTTTCAAAGGCGAAGAACGTATCATGTGCCCATCACCAAAAGTAGCCACCTACGACCTTCAACCCGAGATGAGTGCCGCTTGCCTTCGTGATAATTTACTAAAAGTAATCCCTGAAAAACGTTTCGATTTCATTCTCGTAAATTTCGCCAACCCTGATATGGTAGGACATACTGGCGTTTATGAAGCCGTACAAAAAGCGGTAGAAACAGTAGATGCCTGTGCCCAAGAAGTTGTAACTGCTGGGTTGGCTAATAATTATGAATTCATCATCATTGCCGATCATGGCAATGCCGACTATATGATTAACCCCGATGGATCGCCCAATACAGCGCATAGCATGAACCCCGTTCCTTGCTTTTATCTTGGAAATGAAAACATAAAACTACATCAAGGAAAATTGGCCGATATAGCACCAACCATCCTTCAGTTAATGGGCATACCACAACCAACAATAATGAACGGAATAAGTTTGATAGATTGATTATTTTCGAAACCTCATGACACTTCAATTTAAAAAAGTATTGATAGCCAATCGTGGTGAAATTGCACTACGAGTAATGCGTGCATGCAAAGAAATGGGCATCGCCACCGTAGCCGTTTATAGCGATGCCGATCGAAATGCACTGCACGTGCAATACGCTGATGAAGCGGTGCATTTAGGACCGCCACCAAGTAAGGATTCGTATTTATTGGGTAATAAAATTATTGCTGAAGCACTTCGTTTAAAAGTTGATGCAATACATCCTGGTTATGGATTTTTAAGTGAGAATGCCGATTTTGCTGAAGCAGTGCGTAAAGCTGGACTTGCATTAATTGGTCCAACACCCGAAGCGATGCGAATTATGGGAAGTAAACTGGGTGCTAAGGAGGCTGTAAAACACTTTAATATACCCATGGTTCCTGGTGTAAATGAAGCCATCACCGATGTGCAAGCAGCCAAAAAAGTTGCCGCACAGGTAGGATTCCCCATTCTTATCAAAGCCAGCGCTGGCGGGGGTGGTAAAGGAATGCGTGTCGTAAATAATGAAGAAGAATTTGAATCGCAAATGCAAATGGCAGTAAGCGAAGCCATCACTGCCTTTGGTGATGGAGCTGTATTTATTGAGAAATATGTGATCAAACCACGCCATATCGAGTTTCAAATTTTAGGCGATAACTTCGGAAATATTGTACACCTCTTCGAACGGGAATGTAGCATACAACGTCGCCATCAAAAACTGGTTGAAGAAGCCCCTTCAAGTGTGTTAACACCCGAGCTCCGTCAAAAAATGGGCAAAGCAGCCGTGGATGTAGCCAAAGCTTGCAACTATACAGGGGCCGGTACCGTAGAGTTCTTGATGGATGAAAAGCTGAATTTCTATTTTCTGGAAATGAATACTCGACTGCAGGTAGAGCATCCTGTAACCGAGCAAATTACAGGAATCGACCTAGTAAAAGCACAAATTCGTGTGGCACAGGGAGAAGCATTGTGGTTTACTCAAGACGATTTAAAAATCAATGGACATAGTATCGAACTGCGGGTTTGTGCAGAAGATCCTGCGAATAATTTTTTACCCGATATCGGTACTTTATCTGAATATAAAATTCCACAAGGTTTTGGAGTTCGTGTTGATGATAGCTTTGCTCAAGGTATGGAGATTCCAATCTACTACGATCCAATGATTGCCAAGCTCATTGTTCATGCACATTCGCGTGAAGAAGCCATTGCCCGTATGCTGCGGGCCATTTCCGATTATACAATTAGTGGTATCGAAACTACGCTCCCTTTTGGAACTTTTGCCATGAAAAACCCACATTTTGTAAGTGGTGACTTCGATACAAAATTCATTGAGAATTACTTTACTCCTGCTTCCTTACATTATGATGCAGATACTGCCGAAACCATTGTTGGGGCTTTAATAGCCTCTAAATTATTTGCATCAAAAACAACTACACAAAACGAATCTACTGCCTCAGAGGCGGAAAGCCTTTGGCTTAAGAACAGAAGAAGTTTGAGATAGTATTGGTATTATTGCCAGGCGTTTTTATTCCTTTCTCACAATTCCATCTTAGAATTCTATTGCCCATTTATTTATAAATAATAAACAACTTGATAAGTTGCTTTGTGTCTTTATGGGATAACGTATATTTGCAACCTTTTATACCCCAATCACATCATGAAATTTAAAGCCAATATTCAGATTATGCCTCAGGCAGCATTACTCGATCCTCAAGGAAAAGCCGTTACTCATGGGTTACAGCAAATGGGATATGCAGGAATCGACAATGTACGTGTAGGAAAAAATATCACCTTGGAAATTGAAGCTGCTACTGAAGCGGAAGCAAATAATGCAGTAGAAGAAAGCTGCAAGAAATTATTGGCCAATCTGATTATGGAAACGTATACGTTTTCTTTAACTCAAATTTAATGAAAATCACCCACCGGTTTCGCTTATTCCTTGCGTCGCTTCTTATTTTCAGTATGGCTTCCGCTCAGGATGCCGAAAATGTGCGAATGACTCTTAATGCCCTCTGTGCACCTGAAATGCATGGAAGAGGTTACGTGAACCACGGCGACTCTTTAGCCGCAAACTATATTGCAGATCGGTTTGCCACCGAAAATGCACAAGCTTTTAATGGATCCTATTTTCAAAATTTCGGTTTCAATATCAATACTTTTCCAGAGGAAATGCAAATGAATATTGATGGGAAAGATCTGGTGCAAGGATATCATTTCTTAGTTGACGCGGCCAGTAAAAGTATCAAAGGAACTTATGAATTGGCCTGGGTCGATAGTGCAACTATCTTCGATAAAGCACAATTCAAAAAATTCAAAAAGCACTTAAATCGAAAAGTAATTACATTTGATGTTTCAACTTTTCGTAGTGCTGAATCGCAAAAAAAACTGAATGAATTAATTCGAAAAAATAAGTTTCACGCCAAGGCCATCATCATTGTAACCTACGGAAAGCTTACCTGGGATGCATCACAGAAGCAAATGAAATATGCTCAGTTTGTGGTGAAGGCAGAGAAAATTAATCGTGATAGCAAACAAATTACTTTTAATGTTGATGCTAAATTTATAAAGAACTATCAAACTCGTAACGTAATTAGTTATATTAGAGGTACCGACTACCCTGATAAATACATCATCATTTCGGCTCATTATGATCATCTCGGTCGTATGGGTAAATACATTTATTTCCCAGGTGCCAACGATAATGCATCGGGAGTTGCGATGATGCTTGATTTTGTTCGCATGTATCGTTTTCATCCACCAAAATACTCCATCATCTTCATTGCATTTGCAGGGGAGGAAGCCGGTTTGGTTGGTTCAAAATATTATGTAGAACACCCTATTGTGCCACTAGAGAAAACACGATTTGTACTCAACCTCGATTTAATGGGAACTGGTAAAAAAGGAATTGCCATTGTTAATGGATCTATATACCAAGATGAGATGTCTATTCTCATTGAGAAAGAGCATTTTGGCAAATACAACTTACCTATGTTACAACGTGGAAAAGCCGCCAATAGCGACCATTATTGGTTTTCAGAAAAGGGAGTTCATTCTTTCTTCATATACCAAATGGGCGATTATACCTTCTACCACGATATATTTGATGCCCCCGATAAACTACTATTAGAAGGGTATACACCTACCTTTTACCTGCTCCGCGATTTTCTGAGAGAATTACAGGACCGACACATGTAATTTTAATTTTACTCCTTGTTTTGTTGATTTATGGGGCTAATTTGGGCATTTTCATGCTCCAAAACCTTAAAAAACACCCTTATTTTGTAGTGTATTTTATTACCTTTGCAACCCTTAAAATAATATTTAAATTATCTAAAATTACTACGTTATGGCAAGCACACAAGATGTATCCAACGGCATGTTTCTAAAATACAACGGCGAGTTGGTGCAAATTTTTGATTGGCAACACCGCACTCCCGGTAACCTTCGCGCATTTTATCAGGCCCGTATGCGCAATATTAAAAACAACAAAATCGTTGAAAACCGTTTTAGAAGCGGTGAAGAGGTAGAGATTGTGAGAGTAGACTATAAAACAATGCAATATTTATACAACGATGGCGAGAATTTCGTATGTATGGATAAAGATAACTTTGATCAAATTTATGTCCCAAAAGAATATTTTGGAGATAGCATCGATTTCTTAAAAGAAGAAATGGATGTAACTGTTACTTTCTTCGAAGATGCTCCAATAATGGCTGCACCTCCTACTTTTGTTGAACTCGAAATTACCTATAGTGAGCCTGCAGTAAAAGGTGATACAAGTACCAATGCCTTAAAATCAGCTACCGTTGAAACTGGAGCTGAAGTAATGGTTCCCATGTTTGTGAATCAAGGCGAACGAATTAAAATTGATACCCGTACCCGCAGCTATGTGGAGCGTGTAAAATAAATATTTCCTCATCTCTTAACACTTTTAAAATGAACTACAATCAAATTCAGGAACTACTGGGCGCGAAAGCCGAGTTACTTTTAAACCACGAATGCAAAACCATTGACAAGAGCTTGATTCATACTGCAAGCCCAAATTTTGTTGATGAAGTTTGGTCGAGCAGCAATCGCAATATTCAAACTTTGCGCAGCTTAAATACTTTATACAACAACGGCCGTCTTGCGGGTACAGGTTACCTTAGCATCTTGCCTGTTGATCAAGGTATTGAGCACAGTGCTGGTGCTTCATTTGCAAAAAATCCAATTTATTTCGATGGGGAAAATTTAGTAAAACTAGCTATGGAAGGTGGTTGCAATGCCATCGCTTCTACCTATGGAGTGCTTGGATCAGTAGCTCGTAAATACGCTCATAAAATTCCATTCATTGTGAAAATTAATCATAATGAAATTTTAACGTACCCAAACAAATACGATCAAGTAATGTATGGTACCATTAAAGATGCTTGGAATATGGGTGCTGTTGCTGTGGGTGCTACCATTTATTTTGGTTCTCCTGAAGCAGCTCGTCAAATTGTTGAGGTGGCTAAGGCATTTGAATATGCACATGAATTAGGAATGGCTACCGTTTTATGGTGCTATTTACGTAATAGTTCATTTAAGAAAGATGGTATAGATTATCATGCTAGTGCCGACTTAACTTCACAAGCAAATCATCTTGGTGTTACGATTCAAGCAGATATTATCAAACAAAAATTACCGGAAAACAATGGTGGATACAAAGCATTGAATACTGGTGGAGGTAGTTATGGTAAATTAGATGAGCGTATGTACACTCAATTATCAACCGATAATCCAATTGACTTATGCCGTTATCAAGTTGCCAATTGCTATATGGGCCGCGCAGGACTCATTAACAGTGGTGGCGAAAGTAAAGGTGCTGGCGATAAAGCTGATGCAGTAATTACTGCAGTAATCAACAAGCGTGGTGGTGGTCAAGGTTTAATTATGGGTCGTAAAGCGTTCCAAAAACCAATGAATGAAGGTGTTGAACTATTGAACGCCGTTCAAGATGTTTACCTAGAAAAATCAATTACTGTTGCGTAATTAATTTCATAAATATTAAAAGCCCCTTAATCAAAAATTAAGGGGCTTTTATTTTGTTAAAAGGTTTCTGACTTTTTTTATGCTCGCTAGTATCTTTGCCATTAAACCTTTTTATTTTATTGCATCCTAACTAAATGAATCAAAAAAATTACTTCAAAAAAGTCCTATTCCTTGGATTGATTTTAATATCCGTTTCTTCCATATCGCAATCCACGTACTTCCCTCCAACCACAGGCAACACTTGGGATACCTTATCGCCTTCTCGCCTTAATTGGTGCCCTCAGAGAATTGATAGTTTATATAGCTTTCTTCAAAAAACAAATACCAAAGGGTTTATTGTATTGAAAGATGGAAAAGTTGTATTGGAAAAATATTTTGGCACCTTCAACGCCGACTCATTTTACTATTGGGCATCGGCAGGGAAGAGTTTAACAGCCACCCTCACTGGTATTGCTCAAGAGAAAGGATTATTAAAGTTAAGTGATACCGTTTCTAATATTATTGGCAATGGCTGGACTTCGGCACCTATTGCAAAAGAGCGACTTATCACGGTAAGAAATTTGATCACCATGACCAGCGGGCTCGACGATTCTCCTCCATCTCCATGCACCAACGAAGACACCACCACAAGCTGCCTCCTCTATTTAAAGGATGCTAGTACACGATGGGCATATCATACTGGTGCCTATAGAATGACAGAAGAAGTGATTGCTACCGCTGCAGGTTCAAATTATACCGCTTTTACAAAATCGGTTCTGGGAAATAAAATTGGAATGGGTGGAATTTGGATAAACTCTGTGTACTACAGTAAAACTCGCGATGCTGCACGTTTTGGATTGCTAACCCTCAATCATGAAATTTGGGGAACCGATACCATATTACGTGATACTGCATACTATAGATCAATGACCAGCACATCACAAAACTATAATTTGTCTTATGGTTACTTATGGTGGCTTAATGGAAAAAGCTCACTAATGTTACCTGGCATCCCAGTAGCGATCAATACTTCTTTGGCAGCGAATGCACCTTCGGATATGTTTTGTGCCCTAGGTAAAAATGATCAGAAAATTTATGTGATTCCTTCTACACGCATGGTAGTAGTGCGCTTGGGAGAAGCGGCTGGAACTACCCAACAAGCAATTTCCGCCTATGATAACGACCTTTGGGCACAGATGAAATTACTTCCTTGTACTAATGGAATCAATGAATCGGCAATCCCAAAAACAGGGGTTTATCCTAACCCGTTTACAAAGAATATTCAAATTCATAATGCTCCTGAAGAAAGTATCTACTGCTTAACAAATAGCAATGGTACACTTATCTATCAAGGGAAAGAAATAGAAAAAGGAAATTTTAGTTCGTTGCCTTCTGGAATATATTTCCTGAAAATATTTACAGATAATGAAGTGAAGGTGGTAAAACTGGTGAAACAATAATACTATTTCACTTCAAAGAAATTTGATTTTTTTTCCTTGGTATAAACACCAACAGTTGTAAATCCAAATTTGTTTTTTGTAAGCTTCTCTTTGCGTTTATGTAAATACAGCGCTCTGGGATCTTCGGCATAAATAGTTACATAATCGGTACGAGTAGAGGTTAGGGAAAATTCCAAAATCTTGTTCGGCCCCTGATACAACTCAAATCTGGGATCTGCAATTTCAGATTTCGGAATCTTTACCATGGCTATTTCCCAATTACTCTTATACGTTTTTGTTGAGGTAGAATCTTGAAACTTAATTCTAAAAAACTCTTGTGCATTATCCCTACTATACCATTTAATATAAAGTGTATCCAAATAGGTCTTAGCATTTTTTGTATCAATTACTGGATAAGTATTCACCTTGGAATAGGTTAATAAAATAGCACCTTTGGTTTCCTTAAAACTCCCCCATCCATAAAAAACTTGGCCATCATTGGTGGCTGTTCGTTGCGTGAAGGTTCCTGTATTGGCCGACTTTGTAGTTCTTATTAATTCGTAACAATTGGAAAAAAGAACACCATTTTCTTGGCAATAGCGAGTAGTATCTTGTGCTACTAAAGAGTTTACACTTGAACCCAGCAAGAATAATAAAAAGAGTATTGGTAATCGTGAAAGTAAATTCATACAATATATTTGAGAGTAAAAATAATAAAAAAACATCAACTAGATGCTATTCTTCGCTCCACACTTTGGTTCCTTCACTGCAATTTTTGCAAATTTCTATTTCACTTCTCGATTTTAATAAAGCATTTCTAAATCGATGATATGCTTCATTTCTCCATACCATTCTAAAGCTTTCTTGATCCACATTTCCTAATTGGTGTTGAGCATCCTTATCAAAACAACATGGCACCACCTTTCCATCCCAGGTAATCACCGCTCCACTCCACAATCGCCAGCATTGATTGAGCATCTTATTTTTCAATGAATATTTTCCTGATGAATTCTTTTTATATCGACTATACTTGGCTTGCCGTGGCAAGAGTTCATTGCCATGCTCATAATCATAAACCTGAGCTGTTTTTAATCCAACCTCATCAATACCTATTTCTTTTGCCAAGGCATATAATTGAGGAATCTGATGTTCATTCGTACTAAATACCACCATCTGAAAAATGAGGTGAGGCGTATTACTATTTAGTTCACGCTTCCATTTCACCATATTACGTGCACCTTCTAATACCTTCTCTAAGCTGCCTCCTATCCGATATTTTTCATACGATTCCTGGGTAGTTCCATCAATTGAAATAATTAATCGATCGAGGCCACTCTCTACCGTTTTACGAGCTATATCATCGGTTAAATAATGCGCATTGGTTGAAGTTGCCAAATACATTTTTTTCGAAGCAGCATATTGAACATATTCGAAAAACTTTTTATTGAGATAAGGCTCTCCTTGAAAATACAAAATAAGATAGGTGGTATCTTTTGCCAATTCATCGATGGCCTTCATAAATACATCTTCTCCTAACATTCCTGTAGGGCGCGAAAAAGACCTTAGTCCACTGGGGCACTCGGGGCATCGCAAATTACAACTTGTGGTAGGTTCAATACTAATGCTAATAGGCATCCCCCAGTGAATGGGTTTATGAAGCAAACGTGCTAAATAATAGCTACTCCATACCTTGATGGCATTGAGTACCCGCCTTGGAGTGAGTTTACTCAATAAATTAATTCCATCTTTCAGGTTTCTGTTCATGCTTAGCAAAGATAACTTCTAAAGCTTCAATAAATTATTTTGAAATTACAAAGAAATAGAGTTTACATCATTTGAATTTATGACCATACCAAGCACCCCGGCTCCTTCAGCACAATGACGGTCGCGTTCATGATCACCAATCATAATACTTTCATTCGGGTTAATATGAAACCTTGCTATTGCCTTCTCAACCATCAACGACTTGGGTTTTCTGCAAAGGCAGTTGCTTCTTTCATGATGGTGTGGGCAATAATAAATTTCGTCGAAGGTTACGCCAAGAGCGGCATATTCATTCACCATGCGAGTATGTATTTGTTGAAGTAAATCCAAGGTTAACATCTCCTTCTCTAATGCACCTTGATTGGTGATTACAATGAGCATAAAACCCTCTTCCTGCTTGCGTTTAAGTAAATGGGCTATACTTTCAAGAATGGAGAAATTTTCTATACTAGTAATATACCCTCCTATCTCTCTATTTAATACACCATCACGATCAAGAAATAATGCGGGTACGCGTTTCTCTATACGTTGGTAAGTGGTGAAACTATAATTAAAATTATTTTTCTCATCGGCCATAAATTCTTCGTGATGTGTACGAACAAATTTTTTGGCATCAATGGTTGGAAAAAACACATCCGCTTCAAAACGATGATGAACGTGAGTGATATCAAGGGTATCGGCATAGGCCAATGCCTGGGAATAAATTTGCCCTCCACCAATCACAAAGCAATGAGTTTCATTTTGCTTACGTGCAACCACAAAAGCTTGCTTCAAATTTTCGGTATAAATAACCCCTTCAATTTCAGGGTTTTTCTTTCTAGAAATTACAATTGTAGTTCTGTTGGGTAAAGCCCTTCCTAAACTCTCAAAAGTTTTTCTGCCCATAATGATACAATGGCCCGTAGTAATTTCTTTAAAGCGTTTCATATCACTTGGCAAGCGCCAAAGCAATTGATTGTCTTTACCCAGTTCGTTATGGGCTCCAATAGCTGCAATGAGAGTAACTTTCACGGAGCAAATATACTCAGCAAAAGCATTGATAAAGAAGCCTAACCAATATTGTACTTGTTGCTTTACATTTTATTGAACTTACAACAATAACTCTCCTTCATTATTACTATTTTCGCGCTGCATTTGCCGATGTAGTTTAACGGGATAAAACGAGAGTTTCCTAAACTTTTGATCGGGGTTCGAGTCCCTGCATTGGTACCAAATTTTTAAAGTATGAGTAACGAGGTAGCCAACCAAATCGCCACACATTTATTGGATATAAAAGCCGTAAAGCTTAATCCAACCGAACCTTTCACCTGGACCAGCGGATGGCGTTCACCCATCTATTGTGATAATCGGGTAACCCTTTCGCATCATGCCATTCGAACCTATATCAAAACACAATTGGTGAATGCCATTTTGCAACAATTCCCAGAAGTAACCGCCATTGCTGGTGTTGCCACTGCGGGTATTGCTCAAGGTGCCTTGGTAGCCGAAGCCATGGAATTGCCATACGCTTATGTTCGCCCTGAACCTAAGAAGCATGGGATGAAAAATCAAATAGAAGGACAACTCCCAAAAGGTAGTAAGGTGGTGGTAATCGAAGATTTAATTTCTACTGGAGGAAGTTCACTTAAAGCCATTGAAGCGCTTCGTGAAGAAGGATTTGAAGTGCTTGGATTGGCTGCCATTTTCACCTACGGATTTGATATCGCAGCGCAGCAATTTGAAAAAGCCAATTGTAAAATAATTACGCTAAGTGATTATAATGCATTGCTTCAAGTGGCCGTTGATTTAAAATATATCGACCCTAATATTTTAGGTGACCTCAGCGATTGGAGAAGCAGTCCATCAACCTGGAGGCAGTAATTAGATTCCAGTGTTTATTGTTTTACTTCGAATATTTTAGGCCAGTTTTTTCCTGTGATATATAATTTCTTTGTTTGCACATCGTAAGCTATGCCATTTAATACATCACATTTATTGGTTTCAATTTCAGCTTCTGTAAGTAATCCTTCGCAGTTTAAATACATCAATACCTTTCCAGTGTTAGCATCAATCTTGGCAATTTTATCTGTCATCCATATATTGGCATAAATTACCCCATCAACAAATTCCAGTTCATTCAAATTCATTACTGGGCCTTTATTATCATATACCTCTAGAATTTTGGTATTGGTATAGGTTTGCTTATCCAAATAAAACAGCCGGTGTGTACCATCACTCATAATTAAATTTGTTCCATCGTAAGTGAGCCCCCAGCCTTCGCCTCCAATCAGGAATTCACCAGTTTGTTGGTAGGTGGTGGCATCGTATACGAGCCCTTTTCCATTTTTCCAAGTAAGTTGAATGAGCTTATTATCATATAAAATACTTCCTTCTCCAAAATAAGCAGCAGGCATAGTAGTAAGTCTTTCGGGTGCACTTCCCAATTTATAACGACAAATAAATGAAGTACCATTCATGCCAGTACTCTCATATACCATCCCCTTATAAAAAAATAATCCTTCAGTAAAGTTCTCATTACTGTGTGGGTATACAGCACCTGTTTTTATGGTATTATCTTGAGGTTGAATATCCGAAACAATGGTAACGCTCGCATTGTATTCTTCTTTGTGTGAATCACGGTACACGATGGCAATCAAGGTATATCCACCCATTTTTAACCCGGCGGTAGGTACTTGTATTTCTTGGGTAAGTGATGCATAGGTGTTAATTCGCACCCCATTGAATCCAATTACCAAACTATCAATTTCTATCTCCTCGTCAAGATATTTTAAATGCGCGGTGAGTGTGGTTCCTACGGGTATAACACTGCCATCAATACTTGTGGCCCATTTGGCTATTTTCTTTTTATTATTGGTGCATTTGCCACAACCCGCAAGTAATACAATGAATAGGCACCAAAGGGGATACTTCTTAATTTGCATGATTTCTTGTGGTAAAAATAATGAATATACTCAAACCGAGCTAAAAGGCCTTAGATAGGGGCTTCAATAAAGTATTTCCATTTAAATTCTTTTAATTATTCGGGATCCATTTTTTAAAAACGACCCGATATGGCATTATTGTTTGAATTTATTCCGCCTCAATGTCAGCAACAACGAATTAAATCAGGCAATAATGACAAGGTTTTTAGTTTAGCCAAATTATTGTATTTCCGCTATCTTTGAAATCTATAAATACATTTTAAACATACTCAATTCACGTTATGGCAGGAGCATTTGGAAAAATTTTCGGGAAAATATTTGGAAATAAAGCCGATAAAGACTATAAAGAATTAAGCCCATTTGTAGGTAAGATAAACAACGAATACGACAAGCTTCAAGGGTTGAGTAATGATGAATTGCGCGCTAAAACTTCAGAGTTTAAGGCCCTCATAAAACAATCGTTGAGTGAAATTACGGAAAATATCAATCACTTAAAGGAAAAAGCAGACAATCCTGATATTGATGTTAATGATAAAGAAGATATTTTTAAAGACGTAGAGAAGCAAGAAAAGGAACGTTTGACTTTACTTGAAGAAGTATTGCTCGAATTACTTCCTCAGGCTTTTGCCGTCGTAAAAGAAACCTCTCGCCGATTTGCCGAAAATGAAACACTTGAAGTAACAGCACAAGATTTCGATCGTGATTTATCGACAAGAAAAGATTTTGTGAAGATTACCGGCGATAAAGCATATTGGAAAAATTCATGGGATGCAGCAGGAATCTTGGTAAATTGGAATATGGTTCATTACAATGTGCAACTCATTGGAGGAGCTGTTTTGCATCAAGGTAAAATTGCAGAGATGGCAACTGGTGAAGGAAAGACGCTTGTATCTACACTTCCTGCTTACCTTAATGCATTGGCGGGTTTTGGGGTACATATCGTTACGGTGAATGATTACTTAGCACGACGCGACTGTGAATGGAACGGACCCTTGTTTCAATTTCATGGCTTAGTAGTCGATTGTATCGATTTACATCAGCCCAATAGCGATGCACGCCGCAAAGCCTATCAGGCAGATATTATATATGGAACAAATAATGAATTTGGTTTCGATTATTTGCGTGATAATATGGCCACAAGCAAGGAAGATATCGTTCAAGGTCATCTTCATTATGCAATGGTGGATGAGGTGGATAGTGTACTCATCGATGATGCACGTACCCCACTCATTATTTCAGGACCCATACCTAAGGGCGACGAACAAGAATTCTATGAATTGAAACCACGTATTGAGAAAGTGGTCGACGCTCAAAAAAGATATTTAAATACTTGCTTAGTTGACGCGAAGAAGCACTGGGAACAAGATAAACAAGACCTCGCTGCCATGCCGCTCATCCGCTGCTATCGCGGGATGCCAAAAAACAAAGCTTTTATTAAATTTATGGGAGAGCCTGGCGTAAAGCAGTTCTTACTTAAAACAGAGAGCTTCTATATGGCCGACAATTACAAGGAGATGCCAAAGGTTGATCTTGAATTGTACTATGTAATTGACGAAAAAAATAATAATTGTGAACTTACCGATAAAGGACTCGAAGCAGTAACTGCCTCAGGCGAAGACAAAGGATTTTTCGTATTGCCAGATGTAGGTAGCATCATTGCAGAGATTGAGAAATCGGATGCTACACACGAAGAAAAACTTCACAAAAAAGAAGAAGCCTTGCTCGAATTCTCTCATAAGAGCGAACGTATTCATACCATCAATCAGCTACTCAAAGCATACAATATGTTTGAGCGCGATGTTGAATATATTATTGAAGATGGAAAAATTAAAATTGTAGATGAGCAAACAGGTCGTGTGCTCGATGGTCGTCGTTATAGCGATGGATTACATCAAGCCATCGAAGCGAAAGAGAATGTGAAGGTGGAAGATGCTACTCAAACTTTTGCTACCATCACCCTTCAAAATTATTTTAGAATGTATCATAAGCTGGCTGGGATGACCGGTACCGCTGAAACAGAAGCAAGTGAGCTCTGGGAAATTTATAAGCTCGATGTGGTAGTTATTCCAACGAATAAACCCACCTCTCGTGCCGATAAAAATGACAAAGTATACAAAACACGCCGCGCCAAATTCAAAGCCGTAATCGATGAAATCGAACGACTGCGCAACGAAGGCCGACCAATTCTGGTAGGTACCACAAGTGTTGAAATTAGTGAGCAATTGAGTCGCATGCTTCAAATTAAGAAGGTTCCTCATAATGTACTCAACGCAAAGCAACATCAGCGGGAAGCGGAAATTGTACAAATGGCGGGGCAATCCGGGCAAGTTACGATAGCTACCAACATGGCGGGTCGTGGAACCGATATCAAGTTATCCGATGATACAAAAAAATCTGGAGGTCTCGCCATCATTGGCACAGAGCGTCACGAGAGTCGTCGTGTCGATCGCCAGTTACGCGGTCGATCAGGCCGACAAGGTGACCCTGGAACTTCACAATTTTTTGTGAGCTTAGAAGATGATTTAATGCGTCTTTTTGGTAGCGATCGAATGAGTAGGGTGATGGATCGTTTTAATATTCCGGAAGATGAAGTGATTGAAAATGGAATTATCACGCGTCAAATTGAAGGATCGCAAAAGAAAGTTGAACAAAACAATTTTGGTTCGCGTAAGCATTTGCTCGAGTACGACGACGTGATGAATAATCAACGTAATGTGGTGTATACCAAACGTCGCAATGCTCTCTTTGGAGATAAGCTTGCGATTGATATTGTAGAGAGTATTTATACCTTCTGCAGCGACCTCATCGATGAATATAAACCTACCAATAATTACGATGGGTTTGCAATGGAACTCCTTACCTTATTGGCAATTGAACCTTCATTTGATGCTTCTTATTTTGGAAATAACAAAGTAGAAACCATCACTGATAAATTGTTTGATCAGTTGAGTGACGTTTATAAAAACCATGCGGAACAAATTTCAACACAAAGCTATCCTACCATCAAGCAGGTATACGAAGATCGTGGCCAGCAATATGAAAATATTTTAGTTCCGTTTACCGATGGATCAAAAACCGTGAATGTGATTTCTCCATTACGCAAATCGTATGATACACATGGCAAGGAAGTGTTCCTAAGTTTTGAGAAAATGGTGATGCTAAGCTTCATTGATGATGCATGGAAAGAGCATTTGCGCGACCTCGACGACTTGAAACAAGCGGTACGTAATGCGCACTTAGAACAAAAAGATCCATTATTGATTTACAAACTTGAATCATTCAAGTTGTTTAACTTGATGATGGCAAAAATCAACAAGAATGTATTGCCGATGTTATTCCGTGGTCATATTGAAAGTAGCAATAACAATCAACCTCAGGTGAGCAATGCACCTGTACGCAGAACTAGCAATCTCAATAAGTTGAAAACATCTCGCGAGAGTGATATTCCACAATTACAAACTCCTGGTGATGTAAATCCAACAGCACCAGAGCAAGAAAAAGTGGCACCCATTAAAGTAGGACCTAAGGTAGGACGTAACGACCCTTGCCCTTGCGGAAGTGGAAAGAAGTTTAAAAACTGCCACGGTGTGGAAGCGTAAGCGGTTTACTTCAAGAAAATTTCTTTGTATTTTTTTTCAATAAGAATGACCTCTTTTGTCGTAAGGTTGGCAAACTCTTTTTCCTTTGCCCTTTTTGATAAAACACCATTGCTCTGATCAAGGAAGCTAGCCAACAGTGAAATCATGCTATCTGGCATTTCAAACTCCTCTTCAAGAAATGTTTTGTATTCATCAAAATGAGACAGGTATTTTATTTCTTCAGGGATGATTTTGGTAATGGTTTCCAATACGCAATCAAAAAGAAATTCTGCATGTTTGGTTGCATCAAAAAAACGATAATAATCCAAAGTGTTATTCATCACCTCAATATTATGCTTGGAAGTTTCTTCCCATTCAATAAATTCAAGTAAAGGATTGGAATAGGATTCTAATACCATTCTATAATCATCAATATGACTGAGAATTGCCGACGACACAGGAAATATAATTCCCTGATCAGAAAAACGTTTTTTCGCCAGCACATGATGAATTAAATATCGATGAATGCGTCCATTCCCATCTTCAAAGGGATGTATAAACACAAATCCAAATGCAATTAAAGCGGCACACAAGACAGGATTTAAATCGCTCTTAAGAAGCAAATTGTTTGTTTCAATCAATCCGTTGATGAGTTGATCCAGGTCTTCTGCTTTTGCCGAAATATGATCAGGAATTGGCTCCCCGCTAACTCGATCATGTTCGCCAACAAATCCTCCTTGTTTTCGAAAACCCATTTCAACAAATCTTCCATTTTCAATTACCAGTTGTTGTAATCGAATAAGTTCTTCCTTTGTTAAATTCCGGAGTCCTGCTTGTCCAATCGCTGCTCCCCATCTCACGGCCCTTTTGCTTTTAGGACTTTCTCCTTCGATGGTAAAAGATGCTTTGGAGTCTTTTAGCAACAGAAACGCTGCTGCCCGTTGAATGATATCATTACGAATACCTGATATCTTTTTTTTATTTACTTGTGCATAGTCGGTTTTCAAATAGTTTTCAAGCTTCTCAGTTTTTTGAATCAACGGACAAAAGGTAGCGTTGCCCGGCAAATTGTTGAGCACTAAATGACGAGGTGATTTTATTCCGCTAATTCCATATTGTAGTTTTTCATCCAACACTGGAACATAACTTTTTTTTGTGAGACTAACTTTACCGGGTATTTCTTTTCCCAAAATCCATTCTATCAGGAACCATATACGTCGGGAGTACTGTCCGGTAGGCTCAATATCAACAAGATCTTTCAAATTTTTTATGGAAAGCTTTTGTGCCAACATCGCGAATACGGATAAATTTACACCTTCATATTTTAGCGCAAACACCAATTGATTATAGAGGGCACGTATCTTTAAAAGTTTGTTATTGTCTTCGGGTAAATGGGTAAGTGGCATGATGAGCCACTCCTCCATTTTAATTTTTTTAAACTTTTCAGATACCATTGCCATGGGGCTTGGCATTGGTAGAGCGAGTTTCATGGCATGAATAATTGAGGCATAACCCACAATGGTTCCTTTTTGAGGTAAAACCTTTCCGTGAAAAACAGGCGCATTTACTGAAAAATGGGTGCTTTGTTTCATTTTATGAAATTTATGAGCGCAATATACCAAAAAATAGGAGCGCAAGGCAAAATATATAGGTGCAAATTTTTATAAATTCAAAATTATAGGTGCGAATGGGAGTAAATGTCCCTTAGCTTCGCAATGATTTTTCTGCGCAATTTTACCGAACATTTAGAAGATTGATTTATTCAGCTCTGCTTTTCCACATCCATATCCTACATTCTCTTCTATAGAATACAACCAGGAAGTACAGTCAGAATTTTCCCAAAAATTTGTACCGTATTTGTACCTCCAACTGCTGAAACCTTATGAAACAAAGGGATGTTACTTATTGTCACGGTGTGGAGGTATAAGCAGGAAGCGTGTGAATAAATAAAAAAGAACCCGGGCAACTGGGTTTTTTTATGCGCTTCTGTCAACGATTTATGATGTAATCAACTTATCATTTTTATTTCTAAATTCGAATAATGAATGATTACAAGCTCCTCCTTACTTTCTCCCAGCTACATGAAGCGCATATGGCTAAAGGATATTTGCATTCGGAAAGGATAGGCGTTTTTCTTAAAGATGAGTACATGACCCAAATTCATAATTTTGCCGCCAATGCCAGTGGAGGAGTTAGAATGTATGTAAGTGAATCGGACTATGATCGTAGCATTGAATTGTTGAAAAAAGGTGGCTTTATCGTTTCTAAAAATAAGGAAAAGAAGGATGAAATCATAGAGATTAGTAATGAATACAGTGCGGACCCAACCACTTGTCCCTTCTGCCATTCCGATAATTTTACGATTATGAAAGAACCCAATTTTGCGATGGTACTTAATTTGTTTATGCTCCTTTTTGCAAGTGTGCTTCCAATAGTAATTCCAATCTACAAAAAGTACTATCTCTGCTTTGATTGTGGTAAAAAATGGAAAATTATTAAAAAATAATATCGTTGTTTTAACCCGAATAATGCATCCAATTTAGAGTCCATCCTCTCTTAAGAATGACACATTTATAGTTTAGAATAATTTTACTGTTGGGTGGTATTGCATTTTATTTACCTTTGACTATTCACCACCCTATGGATCAAAATAATAAGTTAGCTAATCTAGATGCCTTCAGAGCTATTGCCTGTTGGGCTGTTTGCCTCTATCACGCAGCTTTTATTCTAAGTATATATTATCCTGCATTAATGCCTGTACTCGATTGGGGCCAAGAGGGAGTGTATGCATTTTTTGTGATTAGTGCGCTCGTCCTCTCCTGGTCGATGGCTCAGGGAAATTACCAATGGTCAAACTTTGGGCAGTTCCTTATGAAACGATTTATTCGTTTATACCCACCCCTTATCGTGTCTATATTATTATGGCTTGCCTATTTTCAAATGGGGAATGGAAGCTTAGCCAAAGAGGTGATTGATGCCGCCATTGATAGTACTTTCATGCTGGTTCCATTTAAGGGATCACACTGGATTAATAATTTATACTGGACCATTTTTGTATTATTTGAGTTTTATGTTTTTCAAGCACTTGCATTTCCATTACTTGCCAGTTCTAAGGCCTGGATTCGTCGTCTCTCCCTAATTATAACACTCTCCCTCACTTTTGTACAACCGCTCTTCTTATCCGATTTTAAGGATATAAAAATTCTGTTGTTCTTCCACCTCCCAATTTTTAGCATGGGACATTTACTCTTTCTTTATTTAAAAAAGATTATTGGTGCCACCGAGTTCATTATTGAATTCCTCCTTGCCATGCTCGCTTGTGCTATTCTTACAGGGTATGTTTATGGTATGGGGTATCATATACTTATCGCGGCCACATTAACTTGTTTGGGAATTCTTTTTGTAAAATCGCCACCCAATTGGTTGAGCTTTATTGGGAAAATCTCGTATTCATTTTATTTGGTTCATGGCGTGGTAATCTATACTACCATCTATTATTTGCCAAACTTTAAAGAATCAACCTCCGGTTCCTTAATCACTTTTCTTTTAATTCAGGCCATTGCAATTTTTGTTTCATGGCTCTTCTATTTAGCTGTAGAAAAACCGTCATCGGGATGGGGTAAGAAAATAAATTATGTGAAAAAGGATTAACATTTTCGATCTAGCGTTGTTACTTTCTGTTTTAAATTTTATTCTTCTTTGCCTAAGATTAATACATTGAGGAATTCATTTCAATTTTCGTTTCTTTGAATGTTTAAGTTATAACAAGTAGAAGTAATACATCCCCAAACAAGCTAATGCAGATCACCAAGAAAATTTTAGGAATCTCCGCTTTCTATCATGATTCTGCAGCCGCTCTTATCATCGATGGAAAAATCATCGCTGCTGCTCAAGAGGAGCGATTCACCCGCGAAAAACACACTCCCGATTTTCCAGTAAATGCAATCAAGTATTGCCTGGATGAAGGCGGGTGCAGTTTAGGTGAACTTGATGCCATCGTTTTTTATGATAAACCCTTACTGAAATTTGAACGGCTACTCGAAACCTATTATGCCTTTGCTCCTAGCGGACTTCGCTCTTTCTTAAAAGCAATTCCTGTATGGGTAAAACAAAAGTTATTCATCAAAAAATTAATTTGGGAAGGATTGGAACAAATTGAAAATTTTGATCGTACTCGAATTGTCCTACAATTTACAGAACATCATTTCTCTCATGCAGCCAGTGCCTTCTACCCTTCTCCATTTGAAGAAGCTGCCATCCTTACTATTGATGGTGCCGGAGAATGGGCTACCGCCTCTATTGCTCATGGCACTGGTTCTAAAATTACTTTACTCAAAGAAATGAGATTTCCTCATTCGGTGGGATTGCTCTATTCATCTTTTACCTATTACCTTGGATTTAAAGTCAACTCAGGTGAGTACAAATTGATGGGCCTGGCACCTTATGGAAGCCCGAATGCTCCTCAAACGCTCGATTTCATCAATAAAATTAAAACCCATTTGGTATCAATTCAAAGTGATGGCTCCATTGCATTAAATCAAAAATACTTCGATTATGCTACTGGGTTAAAAATGGTGAACGAACATCAATGGAAAACACTCTTTGGATTTCCAGTTCAACTTCCAGATACACCTTTTGAACCGCATCATCACAATTTAGCCTATGCGATTCAAGCAGTTACTGAAGAAGTAATTTTGAAGATGGCTGCAGAGGCCAAACGAATCACGGGCTCAGAATTCCTGTGTATGGCGGGAGGCGTAGCACTTAATTGTGTGGCCAATAGTACATTATTAAAAACTAATCTCTTTAAAGATATCTATATTCAACCAGCAGCCGGCGATGCTGGCGGGGCATTGGGGGCCGCATTGCTTTCTAATTATGCGTTCTTTAATCAAACGCGTATCGTTGATACTACAGTCGATTCAATGGTTGGAAGTCTTTTAGGACCTCAATTTAACGAACATAAAATTTTAAAAGCACTCAAAAAACAAAATACTATTTTTCATCATATAGAAAATTTCTCTGCGCTTTGCCAAGAGATTGCTCAAGCCATTTCTGATGGTAAAATTATTGGGTGGTTTCAAGGGCGCATGGAATATGGCCCCCGAGCCTTAGGCAACCGTAGCATCCTTGCCGATGCACGTGATTCACAAATGCAGCAAAAATTAAACCTGAATATAAAATACCGAGAAAGTTTCAGACCTTTCGCTCCTGCTGTGCTTGAGGAACATGCACAGGATTTTTTTGAGCTAGATAAAGAATCACCTTACATGCTTTTCAATGCAGATATTAAAACAAGCAAACGGAAAACATTACCCAATAATTATGAGTCGTTTTCATGGCTTGAGAAATTGCAAGTTACGCGAAGCGAACTTCCTGCCATTACTCATCTCGATTATAGTGCCCGAATTCAAACAGTTTCAAAAACGAATAACCCTCGATTTCATCAGCTACTGGAAAGCTTCTATGAAAAAACAAGTTGCCCTGTGCTTATCAATACCAGTTTCAATGTGCGTGGTGAGCCCATCGTATGCACCCCAGAAGATGCCTATCGATGCTTCATGCAAACAGAAATGGATATTCTCGTCATGGAGAATTATATACTGATAAAAACAGAACAGCCCGAATACGAGAACAAGTCAAAATGGAAAATAAATTTTAATCCCGATTGAGCATGCAATGGATTTTGAAATTTAAAAAAGAATTCAAACTGCTTCTCTGGAGTGGGTTGTTAATTCCTTTGGCTTTTTTAGAATTTTCATTTTGTGCTAATTACGCGTGGGTATTATTCTTGTTATCATGTTGGCTATACTTTTTGTTTATTGGCATCAGAAGTAAAATTATTTGCTTTAAAATTATTTGCTTTAATGCGGGAGCTATCTTTTTTGCCTTGTTTCTTTTCGAAGGATATTTATGGATTCGAGATAATCGGTTAGAAAAAAAAAGAGGTATTATTTCTACAGGAGATTATGCATCAAAAAAATACAATGCTCCAAATTCTTTCTTAGGTTATGGGATAAAAAGTGATGGCATCTTTTCAGCTAAAAAAACAAATCCTAATCAAGAAATTTATCATATACTTTATACCTTTAAGAATGGCCTACGATATACACCCAATTCAAATAACGAGAGTGATACTGCCATTCTATTTTTTGGCTGCTCTCTTACCTTTGGTGAAGGGTTGAATGATACTTCAACACTTCCCTTCTTCTTCAATAAATTTGCTCCTCAAGCAAATAAGGTTTTAAACTATGGATTTCACGGTTATGGCCCACACCAAATGCTGGCTTCTATAGAACACCGTGTTCACAATGATTTAAGCACCCATCAATCAAAAAAAATAGCAATCTATAGTTTCTTGCCTACTCATATCTCTCGAGCTTCAGGCTATTCGGCTTGGGACCAAGCAGGGCCAAAATATGATTGGGTAAATAGCAATATTCAACAGGTTGGAATGTTCAATGATTTTGTTTCTGGATGGATAATAAATAAACTTTTATTATCTCATACTTTTAAGCGCTGGATGATGAGACGCAAAGCGAGTCACCAAGAAGTGCTTATAACGCTTGGAATCATTGTAAAATCTGCAGCGCTATTGAAAAGTAATGGAGTCGATTTTTATCTCTTTTTCTGGGATAATGATCTTCGTGTATTGGGAGATGAAGAACAGTTTTTTATTGACGAATTAAGGAAGGCTCAAATAGATTTGTTTTTTCTTCACGATGCCATACCCGATTATAACCAACAACTATCTTTGTATACCCTATCACCTGATGATGCTCACCCCAATGCGGTTGCAAATGAAAAAATTGCACATTACTTAGTAAATCAATTAAAATTACAAACGCCTTAGTATGATTGAATTTTTGAAAGACCTTTGGCAATATATGAAAGAGAGAAAGAAATTTTGGCTTGCTCCCATTATTCTTGTGCTACTTTTATTAGGTGTACTTATCGTTTTTGGCGGTGGAAGTGCCTTGGCTCCTTTTATTTATACTTTATTCTAGCATGTTATATCCCGAAAAAGCCCCCAGCGACAATACCATATCCACCATGCTAATTTTGAGTATGGGGTGTTTGGCATTATTTATTCTAAAGCACTGGTATTGCGCTTTATGGGCTTCATTGACTATCGATGCTATTGGTATTTTTATTCCTTGGCTAAGTATAAAAATTACTTGGGTATGGATGAAATTAGCCGATATCATGGGCTTCATTTTCCCAAAAATATTACTAACACTAATTTTCTTTTTGATGCTCTTTCCCATCGCATTAATTTCAAAGATATTTCGCCGCGATCCACTGATGCGATTGGGAAAATACTCCACATATTTTATTGATGTCAATAAAGAAGCTACACCGGAAAGCTTTCGTAAAATGTGGTAATAGTTGCTTACTAGTTTAGATTGTACACAAAATGAGATTATTAGTTCCTCAATAGGGATGAATTCCTCAAATTTTTCTTTACCTTTTAGCGTTAAAAATGTACTTTTACCCTCCAATAATATGGAAGTATGAACGTGAAAAAGCGCTGGGTTCCCAAAGCATTGCCCGATATGGCAGTGGTAGAAGCACTAACCGAAAGGTTAAATATTTCGAGCGTGCTTGCTGCTGTTCTCGTACAACGCGGTATTTTCGATTACCAAAGTGCAAAGGATTACTTCCGCCCCGATATAAAACACCTTCATGATCCTTTCTTGATGAATGGCATGCAGACCGCCATCAACCGCATTGAGAAAGCAATCAATAATAAAGAGAAAATCCTTATTTATGGCGATTACGATGTAGATGGGACCACCTCTGTTGCAATCACCTACTTGTTCTTCAAAAATATTTATCAAAATATTGATTACTATATCCCTGATCGACATTTGGAAGGTTACGGGATTTCAACTAAAGGGGTTGACTTTGCTGCAGATAATGGTTTCACCTTGGTCATCGCACTGGATTGTGGTATCAAAGCAGTTGATAAAATTGCTCAAGCCAACAGTCGTAATGTCGATTTTGTAATCTGCGACCATCACTTGCCTGGAGATGAATTGCCCGCCGCAATAGCCATCCTCGACCCAAAAAGAGCTGATTGTAATTACCCATATAAAGAATTGAGTGGCTGTGGAATTGGTTTTAAACTTATTCAAGCATACTCGATGCATCTGGGACTCCCCGATGAGCAATGGCAAAAATATATGCAACTTGTCGTGGTTAGTATTGCCAGCGATCTCGTGCATATTACTGGTGAAAACAGAATAATTGCCTTCTTTGGAATCCGTCAATTGCGCCAAACCCCACTTCCTGGTTTGCAAGCAATTCTCGAATGTTATATGCAAAAACAGGATTATAGTGTAAGTGATTTAGTTTTCGGAATTGGTCCACGGATTAATGCTGCCGGTCGTTTGGCCGATGCCAAGCATGCCGTGAGAGTAATGATTGCCGAAGATGCTGAAAGTGCTAAAATTCTTGCTAAAGAACTAAACGAGACCAACGACGATAGAAAATTTTTCGACCGAAATATCACCATCGAAGCATTGCAAATGGTAGCCGATACCGAAACAGGAAATCGAAAAAGCAATGTGTTATTTAAAGAAGATTGGCATAAAGGGGTGATTGGTATTGTTGCAAGTCGTGTAATTGAAAAATACTATCGCCCAACCATTATTCTTACCGCCAGCAATGGCAAAGCTGTGGGCAGTGCCCGAAGTGTAAATGGATTTAATTTATATGAAGCACTTGAGAAATGTAGCGACGAGTTAATTCAGTTTGGTGGTCATCAATATGCTGCAGGCATGACTTTAGAAATTGATAAAGTACCTGCATTCCAAAAGAAATTTGAAGAAGTTGTTTCTGCTTCCATTTCAAAATTGAGTTTATTCCCCGTGGTTGATTATGACGTTCAGGTGCCATTCAAAGAAATCACTCCAAAGTTTTTCCGAATACTTGAACAAATGGAACCGTTCGGACCGGAAAACTTAAAACCAGTATTCATGAGCTCAAATTTATTTGATGCCGGTCAAACAAAAATTGTTGGAAATAATCATTTGAAACTTCATGTAAAGCAAGAAGACTGTGTTGCCATCTTTGAAGGAATTGGTTTTGGAATGGGCGAATTCTTTGGCCAGATTAAAGCTGGTAACCGATTTGCGATGTGCTATACCATCGAAGAAAATAATTTTCGAGATGTGAAATCAATACAGTTAAACATTAAGGATATCCGAATCATTAAAGATTCAAACGAAGATTTGCTCGACGACTAATCCATTATCTTATCGTTTAACATGGCGTGATTATATGTTTGTATCACAGCCTTGATTCGCTTGGTTAGTTGCTCAATTCTTGGATCATTGCTTCCTATTAAATTACGTTTTTGGAAAGGATCGGTTCTTAAGTCATAGAACCCTATCGCTTCAATGCCGTTAAACTGTATTAACGCATCATCTTCAGTCAGTTGATAAAGTCCTTGCTCAAAATTAAATGCATATCGAGGTGCATTCGCATCGAATATACTATGGCCAAAGCACTTGAATGAATCGGGTAGATGCAGATAGTCAAGTATACTTGGCATAATATCTACTTGCTGAACAGGAAAATTAAATGGCTCTTTTAATCCAGAATCTCCAGGTGCAAAAAACAGGATAGGAATGCTGAATTTACTTAAGTATGTAGGGTGGTTTGATAGTTCATCATAAGTATGATCAGCACTAATCACAAATAGCGTGTTCGAGTACCATGGCTCTTTTTTAACCCTTCTAAAAAAATCTCTAAGCACATTGTCTGTATAACGAATCAAGGGAAGTTCAGGATCCTTCGATGGATCTTCAGGAAATTTCGCCCGATTTTCAGGCGTTAAACTAAAAGGGAAATGTGCTGAAACACTAAATACTGTAGCTACAAAGGGCTCTCTAAATGAATTGAGTTGATAGGCGAAAAACGGGAAAAATTTATCATCGTAGATACCCCAATTACCATCAAAATCGCTTTGTTCAGGATATTCATTCTTCCCAAAATAAGCATCGAATCCAACACTCTGAGTAAATTTATCGAGTGCCATACTTCCATTCTTTGCAGCATGAAAATACGCTGTTTGATAACCATATTTCTTGAGCATTCCTGCAAATGAAATAGCTTTATCTTGCTGATAGATGGACGTCATGAAAGGATCTAGCATCAAAGAAGGTACAGAAGTTAAAATAGCTGCATTGCCTTCATGAGAATGACGCGCATTGGCATAGGCATTGGCTGCTACATAACATGTTTTCGATTGAATTAGTGAATCAAGAAAAGGGGTACATGTTTCGGGCTCATGTGATAGTGATTGAACAAAATAACGGCTAAAACTTTCAAGAATTATAACAACTACATTCAACTTCTTTAATGGCTGACCTTCCTTTGCATAACAACGCTCTTGGGTAAAGAACTGATCTTTTGCCTTCTCGTCAACAAAATAATTCGTTTCTTCTAATTGCCGATATTCATAAGAAGTACCCAAAGAGAAGCAGGTATTATAAACCATGGGTGATAAGGGTGCATCCACATATTTGAGTGCTGTAATGGGACTAATTGCGCGTGATTGAAATCCACCTCGAGCACCAATAATAAAAAACACGCCTGCTGGAATCATCAATAGTATCTGATAATGTGTTTTTTGTTCTGCATCATCTTTCAATTCTGTCAGGTAATTATACAACTTTGCGATTCCATAAATTACCAAAATACATATTACAATGAAATACCAAAAGGTTATTAGATAACTCAGAAGTTGATCATTGAAATCACCTAATACCCCAAAAAATTCGCTTGTAAGACGCTTATGAGCAAATTTATAATTAGCAGTGTCACCCATCTCAAAAGTTAATGCTACGGTATTGAAAGCCACAAAAATCCCTAACAATAATCTTTGATACCACTTTTTGTTTCTAAAATTAAATGGCAGAATATGAAGAATATAAATAACCACATTAAGATAAAATACCGTACTGATATCGAATCGCAATCCATAGAGGAAAGTAGAAATTAAGGTACTTGTAGGGTATGACGAAAAATAATGATAATTATAAATTAGAAATACCAACCGGCATAAAGCAAAAATTATTAGCGACAAACTCAATCGCTTCGCCAATAAGATATAATGGGTAAATTCGTTCTTCATGTGAGGCAAAAATAATGGAATATACTATATCAACTATTTTATTGAAATTTGCACATTCAACGCAACGCTTTTATCGATGCGTTCGATACATGTTAAATGAAGTACTTTTTCCTCATTCTCTGCTTTTTCACCTTTAGTCAATCCGTGGCGCAATCACCCTTGATAAACCCACGATACAACAATTCGCTTTGGTTGGTTAATCTTACCTATAAACCTGCTGTTCCTGCAGGTAGCTTAGCACTCCGCTACGGATTTGTAAATGGCGCTGGTGTTGATGTTTACTTCAAATCAAAGAAAAATTATTTATGGGGAATTAATGCCAATTTGTTATTCGGCAGAAATGTACGTGATGTAAACTATGTAAATATTTTTAAAGATAATTACGGATTTATATTCGCCGATGATGGCACCCCAATGTATATCACGGCATCTATGAGAGGCAGTCAGTTTCAATTGGTTTTTGGCAAACTACTGCCAATATTCATTAAGAAGCCTCAGATGGCGCTATTGGTGCAAGGAGGTGCTGGCTTTCTTCAACACAAATATTTATTCACTGCACCCAATTCTCTTCAATTCAGCAAAACCTACGCTCATGGTTATGATCGACTTTCTAATGGGCTGGCATTGAGTCAGGAGGTGGGTATTCAGAATATGAGCCTAAGTAGGAAAATTAATTTTAATTTCGGATTGGAAATAACCGAGGCTTATACTAAAAACAGGAGATTCTATGATTATGCCACCCAAGGTACTGATACCAAATCATACATTGATGTTCTGATTGCTTTAAAAATTGCATGGGTACTCCCAATTAAAACCAGCGATAAAGACCAACCTATTTATTTTAAGTAAGTATATTAATGATCCTCTATAACCTAGGTATCTTTCTTTTAGAATTTGGCATTCGCCTCGCTGCAATATTCAATAAAAAGGCGGCGCTATTGGTTAATGGTAGAAAAGATTCGATGCGTTTGTTGAAGCAGTTTCATCAAACTACCCAACCTAATGCCACAATATATTGGTTTCACTGCGCATCCCTTGGCGAGTTCGAGCAAGCCCGTCCATTAATGGAAGCGATAAGAGCTACTCAGCCAGAAATACGGTTCGTAGTTTCCTTTTTCTCTCCATCTGGATATGAAATTCAAAAGAACTATGCCCTGGCCGATTTTGTGTTTTATTTACCAAGCGCAACTGCATCAAATGCAATGTTGGTAATAGATTGTATAAAACCTGAAAAGATGTTTTTTATTAAATATGAATTCTGGATACACTATATTCAAACTGCCTATCGTCGTAATATTCCTGTTTATTTGGTGAGCGCATTGTTTAATCCAAATCAAATTTTCTTTAAGTGGTATGGCAAAATTTACTTGAACTTATTGCCCCGCTATAAATGCATTTTTGTGCAAGATGTTGACTCAATTACCCTACTAAAAAAACATGGAATTGATAGCAAACTAAGCGGAGATACACGCTTCGATAGAGTAATTGCCAATAAGGCCAAAGCTCGGGATTTTGATATAATTCAGGCCTTCATTTCAAATCAAAAGGTACTTGTTCTAGGAAGTAGTTGGCATGATGAAGAACGACTACTTTTCAAGGCTTTAGGAAAGAATCTTTCTTTTAAAATTGTCATCGCTCCTCACGATATTACAAGAACTATCAACGTACCCGATAATTTTTCAAGCCTTCGTTTTTCTGAGGCGACAATTGAAAACGTTGCTTCAGCTCAAGTGCTCATTATCGATAATATCGGTATGCTAGCCTCCCTGTATCGCTGTGCCAATGTAGCATTGGTAGGTGGCGGATTTCGGAGTTCATTGCATAATATTTTAGAAGCTGCAGTCTATGGCATACCTGTTTTATATGGCAATCAAACCAATAAACATCCTGAAGCTGAGCAATTGGTAGCAGCTGGAGGAGGCGTAATATTCCATAATGAAGTTGAATTAAAAACACAACTTCAATTACTTTTTCACGACGAATTCCTTCAGAAAAAAATGGGTGAATCGGCTTCCCGATTTATAGAAAATAATGCTGGAGCAACAGCCAAAATTCTAGCTGAAATTTAGCTTGCAAGTATCCATTCAAAATTTCTTATTTTTACACTCCTTATTTTAAGTCAGTACTATGTTTTTCAAAAAAGTAACCACACTTTTTTCTGTTTTACTTCTTTGTATTCATGTTTTTGCACAACAAGCTAAAATATTGGCTGGGCCTATGCTTGGTTATTGTGAGCATAAAGAAGTGATGATATGGGTGATGACTGGGTGTGCACAAAAACTAACTATCAATTATGCCCCAGTATTCAATAATAAAGATCGCAAGAGTCTGGAGGTGATTCTGTTCGAAAATTCAAAAGATCCTCAACGTTGCAATCAGGAACGAATTACCAAACTCGTTCTTACCGATTTGCTCCCTGGAACTCAATATTGTTATTCTTTATCGCTTGATGGTAAAGAACAGAAATTTGAATATGGATTGTTCTTCCAAACCCGTGAAATATGGGAATGGAGAGCCCCTGCACCCGATTTTAAGTTTATTGCAGGCAGTTGTAATTATGTGAATGATAGCGCCTACGATCGGCCCGGAAAACCCTATGGGCAAGGCACCGAAATTTTCAATACCATGGCCGATGCAAAGGCCGATATGATGATTTGGCTTGGTGACAACACTTATTTAAGAGAAGCCGACTACAGTAGTGAAAGTGGTATTGAATATCGTTATTCTCACACAAGAAAGGATAAAAACTTACAACGCTTTTTTGCTACCCAACCTAATTATGCCATGTGGGATGATCATGATTATGGAAATGATGATGGAAGTAAATCGTTTGGATTGAATGCTACGACTAAGAAAACATTTATCGACTATTGGTGCAATAAAACTTATGGCGAAAATAATCAAGGAATTTATTCCAAGATTTCCAATAGTGATTGTGATTTCTTTCTTACCGATGACCGTACTTTTAGAGACGACTCAAAAGGAAATGAAAAATTAAATCCTGAGAAAACTCAGTTGGGTGCCCAACAAATTGATTGGCTAAAAAATGAGCTTATTAATTCTCAAGCAACATTTAAATTTATCTGCATCGGTGGTCAATTCCTCAATGAAAATACCAACAAGGAGGGATTTAATCTATTTCGGTCAGAACGAAAAATGCTCATTGATTTTATCACAATAAACAAAATTTCCGGAGTTATTTTTATTACAGGCGACAGGCACCATAGTGAAGTCATACGAAAATTAAGGCCTGGAAGTAAGAAAAATCCAGGTAGTTATCCGTTATACGATATTACCTCATCGCCATTAACAAGTGGGGTTGACAATATCCTTAACACCCCTGAAAAAGACAATCCTATGAGGGTTGCAGGTACACTTGCTGTAACACAGAATTTTTGTGTCTTTAGTGTTTCTGGTCAAAAAGGTGAGCGTAAAGTATTAATTCGTTGTATTGATACCCATAATAAAACACTTTGGGAACAAACACTTTTTCAAAAAGATTTGATGGATACAACTCCAGTCAAAGGAAAAGATAAAAAGAAAAACAAATCCTAACAAATTGCCATTTCAGCAAATAAATAAATCGAAAGAATGAGTATCATATCGCAAATTGTTAAGCAGGGATATAAAATTGGGAAGCAACTTAATATTCCGCACCCCAGTAAAATAAAACAACAACAAGTAGCGCTTCGTAAACTACTCGAACGTGCTATGTTTACCGAATTTGGAAAGAAGTACAACTTCGAGAAAATTATATTAAATCATGAAATTGAAAAGGCTTTTAAAACCGAAGTACCTATTCATACCTATATTGATATGAAACCTTGGTGGGAAAGAGCGCGCGCTGGTGAAAGAAATATTAGTTGGCCGGGTAAAATCAAATACTTTGCACTGAGCAGTGGAACTAGTGATGGTGGCACTAAATATGTTCCAATAAGTAACGCCATGTTACGCGCCATAAAACGTGGTGGAGTGAAGCAATTGCTAAGAGTTTCTCAAATAAAAAAATCACCCTTAGATGTAGTAACCAAACATTCATTAGCCATCACCGGAAGTACAACACTCAATTTTGATGGTGTTGTTTATACTGGCGACCTTAGTGGAATTTCAATTGCAAATCAGCCGGTATGGTTTGAACAATTTTCTAAACCAGAGAGTGATATTCTTGCAAAAAATTCTTGGCATGAGAAAATTGAAGCCATTGTAGAACAAGCCCCTCATTGGGATATAGGTACCGTTGCAGGGGTTCCCGCTTGGATACAAATTATTTTTGAACGTATAATTCAACGATACAATCTTAAAACAATTCATGATATTTGGCCAAACCTCAATGTTTATGTTCATGGTGGAGTGGCTATAGAGCCTTATAAGAAAAGCCTGGATAAACTTTTTGGAAAGGAAGTCACGTATTTCGAAACTTATTTAGCATCAGAAGGTTTTCTTGCATACCAACATGATAGTAATTCTAGAGGAATGCGTTTGTTTCTAAATAATGGTGTTTACTTTGAATTCGTGCCATTTAATGAGAAAAATTTTGATGAGAATTTTGAAATAAAAAAAGATGCTGAATCACTGGAACTAAAAGATGTAGAGATTGGAAAAGAATATGCTGTAATAATCTCAACGGTTGCTGGAACTTGGCGATACCTCATTGGCGATACCATTAAGTTCATCTCATTACGTAATTATGAAATCAAGATTACAGGTCGTACAAAACATTTTCTTAGTTTATGCGGAGAACATCTTTCGGTAGATAATATGAACAAGGGTATTTCAATGATTAGCGACGAATACGAGACTATAATCAATGAATATACAACAGTTGGGATTCCTCATGGCGATTTATTCGCTCATCAGTGGTATATCGGTACCGATAAAGAATTGAATGCAGATGAAATAAAGTTAAAACTTGATTCGCATTTGAAAGAATTAAACGATGATTATGCTGTGGAACGGAAGCACGGGCTAAAAGATGTTTTTGTTACACTAATTCCCAATTCTTACTTCAATGAGTTTCTCAAATCAAAAGGTAAGGAGGGGGGCCAAACAAAATTTCCACGCGTATTGAAAGGTTCCATTGCCAGCGATTGGGTTGAGTTTCTTAATCAGAAAACAAATTCAAATCAAGAAGTAATTAATTCAACATCTGCAATCGCATAATAATTCCTTCGTTGATATTTATTAAATAAATTCCGGAAGTAAGATGGAGACTTTCAATGGAAATTTCATTTAATGAATCATAGGAATTCTCAAATACTTTTTCTCCTAAAGTATTGTAAATAACAATTGACTTTATTTCCTTTCCTTGTATTCTAAAACTACCACTTGATGGATTAGGAATGAGTTGATATTTCTCCGTTTTTAGATGATTTATGATACCACCAATATTACAATTGGATGCATTAAAAGTGGTATTAGTAGTCGGCGAGAAAGCACCAATCCCATTAGGGCACCGGCTTATAGATACATCCGTTGTTTGCACACCAAAGGTGATACTATCCGATACCGCCCCGTTTCCATCACTCAACATAAGCATTTCACCACTTCCTGATAACTTGAAATTACAATGTAAATATTTAGCAGTGCTACTATCTTGATCGGCAAAAACTGTAAGATAACTATAAGGTTGAATTACGGTGTTTTGTGGGAAAGCGTATTTGGTTGGGGTCGAATACAAATCGGTTAAGTACAAGCCAAATAAATTCAGTGTGTTTCCAGTGGTATTATAAAGTTCTATCCAGTCTTCATGCTGCCCCGCTTCATCAACAGTATCGGCTTGGTTCAGCGCCAAAAATTCGTTGATTCTGATATCTCCTTTTCCAGCAGTTGCAAAAGCAGCTGTTAATGTATAATATTCATGTGCGGCGCGTTCCGGTGAAAATTGACCAGCATTGCTGTTTTCGGCATAAATATAATATTGTGCATGCAAGGCGTTCATAACAAAACTTGCCCCATATGTCAGGTCATTGGCCGCCCCGTCATCATGCAATCCATCGTCATACATGGGTACTTGTTTGAAGGTGTCATCAAGTGTGAGTCGATAATTTAAAATTACGGTACTGGCTTGCTGAACATTCGTCTTTATTTTGATTGTACCGTTATATACTGCATTGGTTGCTACAACATTGGCAATGGCAGGTGCTACTGCGGTATACTCAGCATTACTCTTTAAAAAAGTAAGTCTTGAATCCATAAGCGATTGAATGCCGGGTACCGAATAACTTCCAACCACTGTACTTGCTGTGAGCGAATTCTGAAACTGAGAATTAGTATAAAACTTATTTGCGTCCAGAGTTACCATGCTATCAATTAAGCTGCGATACTGATTGGCCATGGTTAAATACAATCCACTCTCAATACACTCTTTCATTATAGTTCTTAAATGCGCTAAATATTTTCTTTTCAGTACTGGATCATTCTGAACAGCATTAATAATCGGCCAGTAAGAATCGGTAGCATGTATATTAAGCGCTAACTGTTGCATATTGGCAATACTCAAACTTCCCAATGAAGAGTTACTATTTCCCAAAAAAGGAAAGCCCCCAAAACTCATATTTAGATCCCATACAATAGGACAAAAATGCTTTGAATTATCTTTATACAAATAGTAATTCTGTGCAAAAACTCCTGAATAACTATCTAAGTTCACAAATGCATTATTGAAGGCAAGCATCCATAACCACCGGTCCCAATCTATGATGGATGTTGCGTTTGCGGGTTTGTTAGTCACTGAATCACATAATGCCATCAAGTCCTTCCAGCCAGTTGCCGATTTTATTTCATAAAGATTCAAATAACTTGTGGTATCGCTATTAATAAATTTCAAGTTACTCTTCGTATTTGGGCCTGGATTAATAATAGGATTACATTTAATTAAAATATTGTCAGAAGAGTTAAAATGCTCTGAGCAAAATTTCTTATTGATGCTTTCATCATTTGCATAGATGCCAATATATATTCCATTAATATACAGCGCTGCAAAATTCGACTTAGGACAGTCCATATAATTTTTTAATAAATTATACGATAGTACTTCACGAATCATCGACGGATCGGCGTATCCGTTTCCCAGCTTCACATCCTTATAACCTTGAAATGACTGATTTTTGAATTCATTTAATGAAATATGCAGCGGGTTTTTTGAGTAGGTTGCATTGTAGGAACTATTCCCCTTGTATTTCACACCTACACTATCAAAACGTTGGCCATTGAGGAATACAGAGTCGGCCATAATATAACCATCTGCGCCACTTTTACTGGTATCGAGTTGCTGGTCCCAATTGCTGGCTGAAAAATAAATTTCAACTTTTTGAATTTGATTAATATTATAAAAATCCTGTGCCGAGGCAACTGGAATCAAACAAATACTTAACAAAATCATCAATAGAAAACACTGCTTCCTTATTTCAAGATTGAACATGGCTTTTTAGTTAATTACAATTTTTGTGTAATGAGTTACCCCACTTTGATTCGTGGCTTTGATAAAATAAAGTCCATTGGGAGCTGCTCCTCTTTCCAATATAAAATCCCCTGATTTAGGTCCAACGTTCTGAATACATTTACCATTTACATCATACACGGAAATTTCAAAAACTTCATTTGGAGCAAACTTAATTAGTGTGTGATTTGTAAATGGATTGGGTTCAATTGAGATTACATTATTCGTTTCATTCATTGTTTGAAAACCAGTGGTACTGCATATACTACAACCCGAAAAGCAAATCTCCTGAAGCACTGTATCAGTGATTACTTTTATTGCTCTGTTACCGTTTTTAGCACAGGTAGCTGGAACTACTTCAGTATTCGTCGTATTATTTCCATTATAGAATTTATATTCATAATTCGTTGTCGAGTCGGTGTATACAATGATTTCAAATAAATTATTCACGAATGAATATAGGCGTGTAGTTGCAGGGTCCCAGCCTTGGAAATCTCCAGCAACATGAACTCCTTTAGCACTAATTCCTCCTGCTTGTTTCAGATTTACTTTTACACGCAGCAATTTCTTCCCTTGTGGTGCATTACCTCCAAACATGATGGCACCAATATTCATTGTATCATTCCCAAGTGAATCAACATAAATCCATCGGTTATCATTAAAATCATAACCTACACGCGATGGCTCAGGCACAAATTCTGATTCATAAAACAAATCACCATTCACAAATTTGTACTCATATTTTGCGAAAGCAGGTATCTTTACAATTACTGAATAAATATCAGTGGCACCTTCCTTAAGCATCGGAGTAGTACCCGATTGCCAGTTACCACCACTATACCCGGCAAGCGTTTGAAAATCGCCTGATAAATGCACCCCATTCGGACTCACTACTTGTCCTGTCATATCAACTGCAAATTTCACATATTTCGCTTCAACAATTTGGAAGCTCATGATGGTAAGTACAAATAGTATTAAGTTCTTCATGGTTTGATAATTGAAATTTTTTGAGTACTTAAATCAAGTTCATTATTTTTTAAGGAGATATAATAAAAGCCACTTTCCAAACTGCTTAAGTCGAGTTCATTATTGAATGGCATATTAAGCAAGAATTTTCCTAATGCATCATAAATTGTAATTGTGGTATTGCTCCTGTTTTCAATTCCAGTAATTATTATTCTACCATTACTTGGGTTGGGATAAATTCGAATCGAAGTAGCAT
>CANLPK010000014.1 GCA_947492885.1 Bacteroidota bacterium | reverse complement strand
ATCAGAAAAATTAAAACCATAAGATGCCTTATTTAATAAAGGTGAAAATTCAATAAGGATGCTATCTGCACTTTTATTTAAGATAGATAGATGCTCAATAAATTGAGTGGAAGTTGTTGCAATTGTGGACACCGATGTACTATCCATAGTACTATTGAAAATCAAAAGTGCACTTGAGTCATTGAATATTTGAAAACTTATTAACCTTGGAGAGATCGTGTCCGCAACAGCATTATAGATAGAATTAGGCATACCAGGTGTTCCTCCAAGCTTCTGATTTTCGGATGCACTCCAATTATATTTCCCCTTGCAACGTAAACGGGGGTTAATGAGCTCAAGAGTCCATCCACCTTCACTTTTAAGAGGGTTGTTGTACCAGCTTGTTTGGTAGTTTACTTCGTCAATTAAACTGCCATCTATCCTCAATAATTTTAATTGATCGGCGTCATTATTCAAACTTGGGAAATTGCTTACAACAACACTGTTTCCATAGGTAGCATATATATTAGATGACGATGTAGTACTAACAACTACAAAACTATCAGGTTGTAAAATGTAGTTGGGTAAAATTGCGGTGCTACTTCCATCTGTAATTGAAAAACCTTGTAAGTTGATTTCATCTGAAGAAGTATTCCATAGTTCAATAAATTCATAATTAGGCAATCCAATCGATGGTGATGGGTCGGCAAAAATTTCATTGATTACAAGATCTCCATTTTGCACAACACGGAATTTGAAATTGGCGGTATCAAGCCATCTTTGATTGCCAATTAAATCTTTCTGATTTCTTACCTCAAGAAATTGCAAAGTATTGGGCTCGAAAGGGACGCTAAAAGAGAGTGTGATTTGAGTTCGATTATTAGAATTAAGAGTTGAAATAATGGGGCTAATTTTTTTATTCAACAAATAATTAGAACAATTTATAGCCATCATCGAATCAAGAGGCTCATTATATTGTAATCGACAATGAATACTATCTAATACCAAAATACTATCAAGAATAGGTGAAGTGGTATCAGGTGTAATGGTTTGTATTATAAAATCATCAAAGAAAAACTTCTGTAAGTTGGAACTGGAGTAATGAATTGCCATTCCAAAATATGGCAAAAAGCTCCAAAATTTGGAAGGATAGTTGTTTTCATGTACCGTACCTTCTAAGACAAAATTATTTCCTGTTCCAGAGGCATCATCGTAAAGTTCGAATAGGTTGTTTAAATCCCGGCTAACTCGAATTTTAAAGCTATTAGAGCTCGTGCTAGCCAATCTTCCATCAATTCCATCGATCAGCTTGGTAATAGCCCCTGTATCCTTTCTATACAGGCTTATCTCATCATTTGTATTTCCAATTCTTACAAAAATACCTGAATTCAGGCCCATTAAGTTGGCCGAATCACTTATTAAGAAGATATCCGTATAATTTACTGACGATGTGGCAAACTTGAGGTTGACATAAAATTCCCAAACCACATTTTGTGACAGGTTATTGCGGGTGCATAATTGCGCGCTGCTGCTCGTAGGAGGCCCATTGCTATTGAGTTGTTGCCCAACAATCTTCCAGTAGGAAGTATCGCCAATCCAAGTTGGGTTAGTCGTGAAATTGCCATCGCTAAACGATTCGTGAAGTTGGGCATAGGACGAAATTCTGATTAATCCGATGAATATCAGAACCAAGATACTGTTTTTAAGCATTTATGCTACGAATATAATTGCTGTAACTAAATCTGCCAACAGAAAATGCGAAAAAGAAAAAATTAATTAAATCAAGAAAAAGCCATTGAAAAACAGGCAATAAGAATGTTGTTTATTATTTGGCACGGAACTTGCAAATTCGAGTTTGAATGTGAGGTCTCTGTTTGATTTTCATTAATCAAACGTCTCCATTCACTTTTTTTTCATTAGTTTTTGTTTCATTAAAGGGGAATTGATTTTCCCCTTTCTTGTTTTATAACTTCAGCAAAACTAAAGCCTCCTTATTATCTTTCAATAACTCCTTAAGTTCCATCATGGTTTTCTTGTTATTATTGCCTTTTTTAAATAAGCAATAAGCCATGGAATAAAATCTGTTTTCGAGGCAGTATTCGATACTTATTGCCAAAATTGCTGCTGATAATGGTTCTTTGGTCAAGCAAATTTTTCTGAGATTCTCTAGCGCATCGGTTTTGGTACTTCCTGTTAAATACCAATGAAGCACCCGATCAGAACCCACTTTTACTGTAGTATATTCGTTCAGTGTCAAAAGCTTAGCAGGGAGATTTAACTGGGTATCCTGGTAAACGATTGTTGAATAGTTGCCAATGCTTATTTTTACTGGATATTGGGTTCTTGCCAAGTCGATTTCTAAGGCAAACGTATCCTCAGTAATAACGGCACTATCCCAAGGAAAAATAGTTCCCTCGCCTCGATAAACGGCCCCCTTGGCCTTTTGCGTATTTGTATTTGAATTCGCTGAAAATGTTTGTTCTACGAAAAACTTCACAGCCTTTTGCATTTCCTTAGTATTGTTCTGAGTCCCCGATTGAATAGAGTTTTTAACTAAAAATTCCCCATTTTGTTTTACTTCAAAAATCTGGTATTTTGAATCAAAAATAATGAGCGCTGAATTACTTACACATTTGATTTTTGTATTGGAATTGATGGAGTCTTTTGGTCGCAATGTTTCCCATTGCTTTGACTTAGATGAGAAATACTGAATATTACCTACCGTTTTAAAAACAGTATAGTTGGCCTGAGTAAATGCATTCAAATACCCTAGAAGCAATAGGACCAATAAATTATTCTTCATCAATAAAAATGCTTTTAAAACTATACACTTTACTCAAATAATAAATGACGATTCGGTAAACCCCTACCAGTGGTTCGGCCAAGGCAATGGCCGCAATCATTTCTCCAATATTCCATTTGATGCCAAATGAAGAGAAAAAGTAAATAGCCAAGATTAAAATTATTAACCCAAAGAAAAGTTGCAATAAGATTTCTACTACATTTTGCCACACATGTTCCTGGCTTTCCGAGTAGAGGTACAGGAGGAGAAATAGTGCGATGAATAGTATACAGGCAATAATTTGTAAGATGCGGGAAGGGGCTTGTATTTTGAAATTATTCAGATACCCCGAAATAATATTCGCATGTATATAAATCCCATACATATCGGGTAATGATTTGCCTGCATAATTTTCATTTAATGGTGTGAAATGCTTATCATCAATAACGGTCATTCCGTTTTCACTTCCACAAAAGCCAATAAGTACAATTTTTCCTTTTAGTAGATTTAAATCCACACTTGCATTTAATATCTCTTGTGTTGACAGGGTAGTGTAATGCTCGGAATAAGCCTCGTAGGGTATGATACTTTCAACACTTGTGTTTAATTCCTTGTAAACACTTGATTTTTCTGAATTTTTAAATTTGATAAAATTATTAAATGCGAAAGAAGAAATTTTTCTTTCTCTGAAATTTTGTATCTTATAATAGCTTCGAATAGTTTGATTTTCATCACCAATAAAATTTACATAACCGAGGTTATCATCATCACTAAGTTTAGGGATGGCATGAGGTTGAATACTATAAATATTGTTTCCAAGTGTGGAATCGGCATAGCAGGCAACCACAATTTGCTTCCCAAAACATTGAATTGCACTATCGAGAAGTTTATCGGTGGCACTGTCCTTATCAGTATTGAAAATAATATCCAAGCCGAGTACTTCAGGTTCATATTCCTTAATTTTTAGAAGGGTATTCGCAATGGTTTCTCGGTCGGCATCCCCGATATTTACAACAACTATTTGCTGGTCTTGTATATTTTCACCTGCAAGATTTTTAATTTGGGAATAATAAATATCACTCCAGTCAAAGTCTTTAAAAGCATTGCTGGCTGGCTGAAACCAATTGGAATTGAATGGCAGTAACTGAATACCTAATAGTACAAAGTATATGAATGAAGCACAGAGTAGGGCGTCTCTTAGCAGCACTTTTACGAAACTCCAATTTTTTTTCTTCACATCCATTACGAATAATAAAAGTATTCTATAAATTTATGTTTTGTTTTCAGAGTAAGTAAAGATAGTATTATTTGATATTATGATCTTCTAAATAATGCTGATACTTTTTAGCATTTACCCGATGATCATCATAATTTTCTGCGAAGTCGCTGTAACCACTTCCATCATTGCGCGCGCAGAAATATATGAAATGATGCTGCTGGTAATTTAATACCGCATCAATCGATTGTATTGCCGGAATACAAATAGGTCCGGGTGGCAATCCTTTATACATATAAGTATTATATGGCGAATCATAATCAAGCATCTTACTATATACCCGTTTGGAGGTATTATCATGCATGGCAAAAAGAACAGTAGGGTCGGCTTGGAGTTTCATCCCTTTGGCCAATCTATTAATATATACACCAGCAATGATGGGCATATCCGAATCCTTATCAGTTTCCTTCTCAATTATACTCGATAATATTATCACTTCTGTGCGAGTTAATCCTGCATCTTTACATTGTTGTACCCTTTTTTCGGTCCAAAACTTATCGTATGCATCGTGCATCTTTAGCATGAAATTTTCCAATGAGATATTCCAATACAATTCATATGTATTAGGGATGATTAAGCAAGTAGCCGTTTCTGGTGTCAGGTTGTATTGCTTTAAATACTCGGCATCATTGAGTTTAGAGTTTAAGGCATCAAGAGTAATTTCCAAATTATCGGCTACATATTCTAAGAAGTTCTGCATGCTCTGTGAGCCTTTAATAATGAGCTTCACGGGTTCTTGCTTGCCCGATCTCAACAATCGAACGAGCTCAAAATTGTTCATATTGTTTTTTAAACGATAACGACCAGGAAGCACTGCATTATTGTATCCAACACTCTTTGACAATAAGGTAAAGGCGGTGATGTCTTTGATTAGTTTTTTATTCTCTAGAATAGCGATAACATCTTCAAACTTTGCTCCTGTAGGAATGTATAAGTATTCTTTCTCTTTGTTTTTTGGAAATACGATATTGTTTTTCAATATAAGATAATAGGCTACACCAAAAATCGCTAAGAATATTATTCCAACGATGATAAGAATTCGTTTCGACTTCTTTTTCAATTTCATAAGCTGTAAAAATAACACATCATTTTAGAATGCCGAAAAAATAATAAAGAAATAAGAGGTTCAAAATGATCCTTTGATTTGAATGCGGTTAATCACTATTTATTGAATAAATTTGCACATGTTTCAGGCAACGACTACAGTTAGGGTTCGATATAGTGAAACCGATCAAATGGGGGTAGTATATCATGGAAATTATGCTGCTTTTTTTGAAATCGGTCGCACCGACGCATTGCGGGAGATGAATTTAAGCTATAAACAATTTGAAGAGGAGGGTGTGATGATGCCAGTTCTTGATTTGAGCATGAATTTTCATAAATCGGCCTATTATGACGATTTACTCATAATAAAAACGTCCATTCATGCCATGCCATCAATACGCACTCGATTTGACTATGAAATCTATAATCAAAAGAATGAATTGATTACCACAGGTCATGTTACCTTGGTATCGGTAAATACCATGACTCGTAAACCGTGTAAAAGCCCGACTGTTTTACTCCAAAAGTTACAACCCTATTTTAAATTAGGCCCCGAAAAATTATGAAATGGCTTCACCAGTTTTTATTAAGGTTTGTTTTCTACCGTAAGTTTATCGGTTTTACACAACGTGTTTCGTTTCCAGGTTTTCAAGGTGAGTCCATTTATAATGTGATGCATTTTTTCTTCAAGCAAATTTTAAATGAAGATTTGAATATGCGTTCATCGGCACTGGCATTTAGTTTTTTTATTGCCTTGTTTCCAGCCATCATTTTTCTATTTACACTCATCCCCTTTATCCCTATTAATGATACTAAAGATGAAGTCTTGAAATTTTTTGAACAGATACTCGATAAGTCAACCTATGAAACAATCAAGGTGACGATCAATGATATTCTCAGAAAGAAACATAGTGGAGTTTTATCATTTGGATTTTTATTAGCGCTCTATTTTGCAAGCAACGGATTTTTTAGTTTAATGCAGTTGTTCAATAAATATGCTCATGCCAAGGAAACAAGAACAGTGATCAAACAAAGGATTGTTTCTATTTTTTTGGCATTATTCTTTAGTGTATTGCTAATTAGTGCAGTAGTGCTTATTACTGCAGGAGAGTGGGGTACTAACTGGCTCCTAGCGCATCATTGGATTAAAGGTAAATCGGTAGTTATTATACTCACCGTTGTGCGATGGATTGTTTCTGTTGCGTTATTTTTCTCAACCATTTCATCCTTATTTTATTTTGCACCATCACGCAAGCATAAATGGAAATTTATTACAACAGGTTCTACGCTTGCAGTAATTCTGTCTTTGAGTTCAACAGTTTTGTTTTCTTATTATGTAAATAATTTTGCTTCATACAATAAACTATATGGATCTATCGGAACCCTTATTGTAGTGCTTCTTTTATTACAATTCAATTGTTTAATACTTCAAATAGGATTTGAATTGAATGTCAGTATTGAAAATGCCGTAAGAAAAAGATTAAAGGAAGTAAATTTATATCAGGAGCTTAAAGCAGAACTGCAAGCCAATCACCCTAAAAATGAAATTAATTTCTTGAATAACGATGATTCAAAAACGAGGCCTCATTAACTAAAATGGATCATCCTCCATTTCATTAATTTTCGAACTAAAAGTAATTGTACCCGAATTTCCATCAGGTGGGCTAGTATAATTCCCTCCGCCCGAATAATTACTCTCTTCGTAGCCATGTAAGCCACTATCGGTAAAGAGCGCGTATTCCTTAATGAATCTTGTACGAATTTCTCCTAATGCACCATTACGATGTTTTTGGATAATAATTTCGGCCATTCCCTCTGTTGGAGTACCATCATCAAAGGTGGCAAGCTGATAATATTCTGGACGATACAAGAACATTACCATATCTGCATCTTGCTCGATACTTCCCGACTCTCTTAAATCGCTCAGTACAGGTTTCTTGCTATTGGTTCGTTTCTCTACATCACGACTCAATTGAGAGAGAGCAATCACGGGTATTTCCAATTCCTTGGCAAGTGCTTTTAATGATCGTGAGATATAACTAATTTCTTGTTCACGGGTACCATTCTTATTGTTCGATTGGTCGGCTCTCATGAGTTGAAGATAATCGATTACGATAAGAGATACATTAGATTGTTGCTTTAAACGGCGAGCCTTTGCACGCAATTCAAACACCGATAACTGTGGGGTATCATCAATAAAAATAGGGGCCTGATTTAATCGAGTAATTTTACTCATGAGCTGCTCCCATTGTGCTTTATCAAGTTTTCCATCACGAATTACCTGACCTGGAATTTGTGATTCGATACTTAGCATACGATTTACCAACTCAATACTGCTCATCTCTAATGAAAAGATGGCCACCCCTCTTTTATAATCCACTCCCATATTGCGTGCTAGTGAGAGTACAAAGGCGGTTTTACCCATACCTGGACGAGCCGCGATGATGATTAGATTTGATTTTTGAAACCCAGAAGTCATCTTGTCAAGCTCGGCAAACCCTGTAGGAACGCCAGTTAGGTCGTTGGGGTTCTCCTTTACTTTCTCAAGCTCTTTGATCGATTGAATTAATAAATCGGCGATACTCCGGTTTTGTTTATTCATCAAGCCATTGGTAAGCTCAAACATACTCCGCTCTGTTTTATCGAGCAATTCAAATACATCACTGGTGTCTTCATAAGCAAATCGTATGGTTTCGTTCGAAATGCGAATGAGCTGGCGTTGAATATACTTTTCTTGAATAATACGTGCATGAAACTCAACATTGGCAGCCGAGGTAAGTCGGGTTGTAAGTTGGGTAATATAGTAAGCGCCACCAACGATATCCAAGCTTCCTTGTTCGCGAAGCTCTTGCGTTACGGTAAGTAAATCTATTGGCTCTGACTTCGTATACAAACTAATCATGGCCTTGAAAATAGTAAGATGTGCGTCTTTATAGAAGCTCTCGGGCTGTAAAATTTCAACGACAGTATTGATCGCCTCCTTATCCAACATGATGGCGCCAAGTACACTCTCTTCTAATTCTAAAACTTGTGGTGGCAGCTTCCCCTCAGTATTTGGCCCTACCTGTATCTGCTTATTCTTAAGGGTAGTACGAATATTCGTCGATTTTATTAGATCATCCATTTTATTATGCTCTCCTGTATTGGTTCCTTTATACTTCAAATAAACTTTTTAATATGCATCTATGCAACATAATTATAGATACCCACATATTGTAAATTTTTGTGATAAACTTGTGTAGAAGTTACAAAAATCACCTGGAATCTACACTACCATTATAATGCACTATGTTCATAACTTACAGAAACAGACGCTTTTAAAATTTAAAACTCAATCAAACTGCACCTACAATAAACGAAAGGATTTAATTTCCTAACGAAAACATCTTCATAAGTTAATTTGCAATAAGTTGGATTGTTGTATAATCAAAAATTACTATGTTCATTAGCCTCACTTTAGAATTATTTCTTTGGCTAGGCAAAAAAAAGCCACCCTTATGTGAATAAGGGTGGCTTTATATTTATTAGTTAATTACTGAGCTAGTTTGTATGAGAAGAAAGTGTAGTCTTCGTTAGAAGCAGCACCATCATCAGCTAATGATTTAATTTTAACTACTGAGTAAGTGTTAGAATTTTTGATATTAACGATGATGAAATCACCTGCAACAAAAGTAATCAAGTCGCTAGCAGTTCCAGCTTTGTAAGCATCAAGAATCAACTTCGGAGAAGCATTGGCAAAATCAAAGGTAGAAGGTGCCTTTACAAATTTAGAACCATTACGTGATCCCCAACGACCTGCAAAAGGATTTGCAGCTGAAGCGGAGTCACGAATATCTTTTGACGTGTTTGCGTCAGCAGCCAATTTAGGTAGTCTATTTTGTAAATCCCAAGCAGAGTTATTGGCTCCATTCGAAGAATAACGGCTATATACTCTAGGAGCTACTGCGTTTTCAACTAGGAATAATAAATCATCAAGTCTTGTAGCAGAAGCTCCAACAGTTAAAGTTAAAGTTTTAGTTTCAGCTGCTCCATCTTTACAATCGCTAGTTGCAGTTACTGTATAAGTTATAACCGAACCAATTGAAGTGTTTGCAGGAATAGAATCAGTTAAAACAACTGTTTTCCCTTTTTCGCCAACACTTGTCAATGAAAGGAATGCAGGATCAGTAACACCGTTAGATGATTTTGAAATAACAATTGATTTAATGTTGTCAGCATCACCAGTAACAACTACATTCATAGTGAATTTTTCACCAGGTGCTTTTGATAGCGTGGTTCCTGATGGATCAAAAGTGATAGTAGGAGCAGTACAAGTGCTACCACAGCTAGAAGAGGTTAATACAAAAGCTCCAATGATAAAGAGAGCAAGAATGGAAAGTGATTTTAAAGATCTCATATGTGAAAGGTAAATAAATTAGTTTAAACGGCAAAAATAATCTTTTTTGGCCAACCCCCAAAAAACAATTATCGTGCCAAAGGAAAGTGATAAATTTTTTATTCTTGAATCGTTTTTTCAATTTGTTTTGAAACTCTAACCGAATTTATGCGCACCCTATTTATCAATATCAAAACCTTATATGCCAATGAGGAAAATCCACTTAAACCATTACGCGGCAAGGCACTACGCAATATAAATTCACTTCATAATGCTTGGGTGCTTTGTGAAAATGGGATCATTTCAAGCTTCGGCTTGATGGAAAACCTGGAAAATATGAATGCAGAGGAATCGATAGATTGTAACGGAAAGCTAATGCTCCCTGCCTTCGTGGATAGTCATACCCATATTGTATTTGCCGCGACACGGGAATCGGAATTCGTTGACAAAATCAATGGTTTAACCTATGAAGAAATAGCACAAAGAGGGGGTGGAATTCTAAATTCGGCCAAACGATTACAAAACACCTCGGAAGATCAATTGTATACCGATGCCTATGCAAGAGCACTGCAACTGATGAAACAAGGTACTGGAGCCATTGAAATTAAGAGTGGCTACGGACTTACAATAAGCGATGAAATAAAAATGCTTCGAGTAATTGCTCGTTTAAAAGCCACCTTGCCAATTCCTGTAAAGGCCACTTTTTTGGGTGCACATGCCTTTCCTCAGGAATTCAAACAAAATCATGAAGGGTATATTCAACAAATTATTTCCGAAATGCTCCCGATAATTGGAGGAGAGCAACTGGCCGATTATGTAGATGTGTTTTGTGATAAAGGCTTTTTTAGTGTAGAAGAAACCGCACGCATTTTAGATGCTGCTAAGAAATACCAATTGAAACCGCGAATTCATGGCAATGAGTTGGGTATTACCGGAGGTGTGCAGGTTGCCATCGCCCACAAGGCCTTAAGTGTAGATCACTTAGAGGAAATAGGCCCGGAGGAAATTGAGTTATTGTCGAATTCCGAAACCATGGCAACCGTATTGCCAGGAACCTCGTTTTTCTTGGGTATTCCTTATGCTCCCGCTCGCAAATTGGTTGATGCTGATGCCGCTCTGTGTATTGCTTCTGATTATAATCCAGGTACCTGCCCCAATGGCCGTATGAGTTTTTTACTCTCACTGGCATGTATTAAAATGAAACTCTTGCCTGAAGAGGCACTCAATGCCTGCACTATCAATGCCGCATTCGCCTTAGAATTGCAAGAAGAGGTGGGCAGCATCAGTCCAGGAAAACGCGCCAATTTAATCTTAACCAACCCCATGGATTCATTAGCTCGAATACCATATACATTCGGGGAAGACATGATTTCTCAGGTTTATATCAATGCCAAGCCCGTTTAAATTGCACCATCCAACGATTTTTTTATAGGCCTTAATGCCATGCAAGTCCACATCGGTGCTCTTGATTTTTTGTGTTAAATTCGCGCTTCCTTTATGAATTTATCAAGAAGAGTTAGAGTGCGCTTTGCACCCAGCCCAACAGGGCCATTGCATATTGGCGGTGTTCGCACGGCGCTTTACAATTATTTGTTTGCAAAAAAACATCACGGAGATTTTATTCTCCGAATTGAAGATACCGACCAAAACCGTATGGTTGCTGGCGCAGAACAGTATATTATCGAATCACTAAAATGGGTTGGAATTAGCCCGAATGAAGGGGTAGGCTTTGGAGATGGAACGCATGCTCCTTATCGCCAATCAGAAAGAAAGGACTCTTATCGTCAGTATGCCGAAAAACTTATAGAATCGGGGTTTGCATATTATGCATTCGACTCAGAGGAAGACCTTGACAGGCTCCGCACGGATAATGCAAATGCCAAATACGATAGCACAACCAGGCTTAACCTAAAAAATTCATTAACACTCTCACCAGAGGTGGTTGCCGAAAAACTAGCAGCACACGAGCCCTATGTTATACGATTGAAAATACCTGCCGATGAGGAGGTGATTTTTAATGATGAAATTCGTGGAACGGTAACGGTGAATACCAACGAGATGGATGATAAGGTATTACTTAAAAGTGATGGAATGCCAACCTATCATTTGGCCAATGTATGCGATGATTACGTAATGCAAATTTCACATGTTATACGTGGTGAAGAATGGTTGCCAAGCGCTCCTTTGCATGTATTACTATACCGATATTTAGGATGGGAAGAAGTGATGCCTAAATTTGCACATCTACCATTATTATTGAAACCTGATGGTAATGGTAAGCTCAGTAAGCGGGATGGCGACCGACTTGGTTTTCCAGTTTTTCCATTACAATGGACCGACCCAAAAACTAACGAAATGAGTAGTGGTTATAAGCAAAATGGGTATTTGCCTGAGGCTGTAATTAATATGCTGGCCTTTTTAGGATGGAACCCTGGTGGAACTCAAGAAATTTATTCTCTTGATCAGTTGATTGAAGCGTTTACAATTGAAAGAATTAGTCATGGTGGCGCGAAATTCGATGCTGAGAAAGCCAAGTGGTTCAATCATGAATATATTAAAGCATGTAGCAATGAAACTATTGCAAATTTAGTTGCACCAATAGTACAAGAGAAATTTGGAAATATTGATTCATCATACCTAATTGCTGTGGTTGGATTGATAAAAGACCGCATGGTATTAATCAATGATATCAATGCATTCGGGTATTTATTCGGAGCTACCGAAACATATTTAGAAGCCAATTTGGCAAAGGTAAGCGGGGTGAAAGAAATTTTTAATGCAGCTGCATTTGAAGCTGCATTAAAGGCGATAACAACATTTGATGGGGCGAATGTAGAAATTGCCTTCAAGGAATTTGCTGCTGCACAGAATATTAAAACAGGCGACCTAATGAAATTTCTTAGGGTAAGCTTAGTTGGTGAATTATCCGGTCCTGCCATACACGATTTGGTTGTACTATTTGGGATAGATAAAAGTTTGATACGTATTAGAAATTGTTTCCAGCAACTCTAGTCGTTATAACCTCGTATCAATTATTATTTATCAAATACAAATTACAACCTTGATTAGGTATAAAATCATAAAACACACATGGAACCCATTAAAGAAGAAAAGTCATTAAATTTCATTGAAGAAATTATAGAGGCAGATTTAGCATCTGGCAATTATAAGTCGATCCTTACACGTTTCCCTCCCGAACCCAATGGTTATTTACATATAGGACACGCATCCTCTATCTGGTTGAATTTTGGCGTCGCGCAGAAGTTTGGTGGTAAAACGAATTTGCGATTTGATGATACCAATCCGGTTACAGAAGATACCGAGTATGTAGAAAGTATCAAAGCGGATATTAAATGGCTTGGGTATAGCTGGGCGAACGAATTTTATGCCAGCGATTATTTCGAGAAATTATTTTCATTGGCAATACAATTAATTGAGCAAGGCGATGCTTATGTTGATGATTTAACTCCCGAAGAAATTGCACAACAAAAAGGTTCCCCAACAGAACCAGGTATCAATAGCCCTTTCAGAGATAGAAGCGTTGCTGAGAATCTGGATTTATTCCAGCAAATGCGTGCCGGAAAATTTGCCGAAGGTGCAAAAATTCTGAGAGCGAAAATTGATATGGCTTCTCCTAATATGTTATTACGTGATCCGATCTTATATCGAATTAAATTTGCACATCATCATCGCACGGGTGATGCATGGTGTATTTACCCAATGTATGATTTCGCACATGGTCAAAGTGATGCCATGGAAAACATCACCCATTCGATATGTACACTAGAGTTTATTCCACACCGCGCAATTTATGATTGGTGTATTGCCAAACTTGGATTGTATCCGTCGCACCAATATGAATTTGCACGACTGAATGTGAGTTATACCGTAATGAGCAAGCGCAAATTACTTCAACTAGTGAACGAGAAACATGTATCAGGATGGGATGATCCACGCATGCCAACTATCTCGGGAATGCGACGCAGGGGATATACCGCCAATTCAATACGCGAATTTTGTGAGCGTGCAGGCATTGCGAAACGTGATAAATTGAATGATATTTCACTACTCGAGTTTTGTGTTCGTGAAGAGTTAAATAAAACATCTTATCGCCGAATGGTAGTATTTGATCCTGTAAAAGTAGTCATCACTAATTTTGAAGGAGCAGATATCATGTTGGAAGGAGAGAATAATCCTGAAGAGGAAAATTCAGGAATTCGCATCATTCCTTTTAGTAAGGAATTGTATATCGAACGTGAAGATTTCATGGAGAACCCTCCTAAGAAATTCTTCCGTATGGCAGTAGGGCAGAGTGTACGCTTGAAAAGCGCTTTTATTGTTTCATGCACCAATGTGATTAAGGATGATGTAGGAAATATTTCTGAGATTCACTGCACCTATATACCTGAAAGCAAAAGTGGATCGGATACCACTGGACTCAAAGTGCAAGGAACCCTGCATTGGGTGAGCATTAAGCATGCTATTCAAGTAGAGTTGCGTGAATACGATCGATTGTTCAAATCGGAGAACCCAGCTATGGAAGAAGGCGATTTCAAAGAATATATCAATGTCGATAGCCTTCATATCATATCAAATGCATTTGCTGAACCCGCGCTTAAAGAGGCTACTGAGTCGCAACGATTCCAATTTCTTCGCAAAGGATATTTTTGTAAGGACAAAGATTCTTCGGATGAGAAATTGGTGTTCAATCGTACGGTAACACTAAAGGAAAGCTTCTCTAAAGAAGTAAAGAAATAATAATTGGACCGGCAATTCAACCCTTTTAGGGGGTATGGGAATTGTGTAACATCCTTATTTTTGTTTTGCAACAAAACCACATGACTAAATATTGTATTTTATTCTTTTGCTTATTTTATTCGGTAAATACCAATGCTCAAACAACGGGCAGGTCAATTCATATAAAAAAAATTCACGAAGAAATTAAGATAGATGGTATCGATGATGAAGCGGCTTGGAAAACAGCCGAAATAGCTACTCAATTTCGTGAAGTAACCCCCTATGATACCTCAGAAGCCAAAACAAAAACAGAGGTTCGACTATTGTTTGATGAGAATAATATCTATGTTTTTGCAGTGTGCTATGATGATATTAAAAAGGATTATGTTATTCAATCATTGAAGCGCGATTATAGCTACCCAGCAAGTGATGCATTTGCCATTGTATTTGATCCTTTCAATGATAAAACCAATGGCTTCAATTTTGGAGTAAATCCAATGGGAGCGCAACGTGAAGGTTTAGTTGCCAATGGTGGTAATTTTGGAGTGAGTACCGATTGGGATAATCTTTGGTATAGCGATGTGAAACATTACGAGGATCGTTGGACTTGTGAATTTGCCATCCCATTTAAATCTATTCGTTTTAAAGAAGGGCTTACCAATTGGGGTGTTAATTTCGTTCGTAATGATATGAAGCGTTTCGAGAGTACTTCATGGACGGCTATTCCAAGAACCTATAATATTTCTGTTCTGAATTTTTGTGGCAACCTTATTTGGGATGATGCACCGCCTAAAACTAAACATAGTATTTCGGTAATTCCGTACTTAAGTACCAACCTTAATAGTGATTATAAGAAATCCGATAAAATAAATTTCAGGCCAGGAATTGGAACGGATATCAAATATGCTGTTTCTTCGTCACTCAATTTAGATATCACCATAAACCCCGATTTTAGTCAGGTGGAAGTTGATAGGCAGCAAGTAAATCTTACAAGTTATAGTTTGTTTTACCCTGAGCGAAGACAGTTCTTCATAGAGAATAGTGATTTGTTTTCATCCATCGGATTTTCGCAAATCAGGCCATTTTTCTCAAGGCAGATAGGCCTTCGCAATGGTTCACCAATACCAATACTTGGAGGTGCCAGGCTCAGTGGCAAGCTCAATGAAAAATGGCGTATCGGGGCAATGAATGTAGTTACCGCCGAAGATGCAGCCCTTAAGATGAAATCGCAGAACTATAGTGTAGTGGCCTTGCAACGCCAAATTTTCAAAACAAGTAGTGTTCAATTTACCATAGTGAATCGTGATGCGCTCCAACCCGATGCCAATGCGTATAATAGAGTAGTTTGTTTTGATTACTTTTTGCTTTCACCCAATAACCGTTGGAGAGGTAAGGCATTTTATCATCAATCATTCTCTCCCGATTCAAAACGAGGGGCTTCTGCCAATGCTACTTTTCTACAATATAGCATCCCTACTTGGGATATAAACTGGAATCATGAATATGTGAGCAAAGATTATAATGCTGAAGTAGGATTTGTTCCACACCAATCGCAGTTTGATGCAGTTTCGAAAACCTTTATTAAACAAACGTATTATCGACTTGAGCCTTCTATCACCCATCGTGTATATCCAAAATCACATCGTATAAATTATCATGCCTATACACTTTATTGGAATTATTATACTGATATGAATTTCAAAACGCAATCGTCATATTTGAATCCTTCATACAGTATCTTATTTCAAAATAGCGCCATCTTTGTTGCTAATATAAATATCAATTTTGTGAATCAACTTACTTCATTGAAGTTAAGTAAGAATTTAATAGATATTATTATGCCGGGCCTTTATCAATATAATAATGCGGATATAACCTTTACAAGCAATAAGCGTCGTAAGTTCAACTACGCTGTTTATAATAATTTTGGGAATTATTATAATAGCCTTCGTAACAGTACCACACTTGATGTAAATTACAGATATCAACCTTGGGGTATATTTAATTTGAATTATGCAGTAAATTATTTCAGCTGGGAATCGGGCAATCGGTCGGCATTGCATTTAATGGGAGCAAAGGCAGAACTTTCATTCACAAAGGCACTCTACTTCACAGCATTTTTTCAATACAATACACAGGCAGAGAATGTTAATCTCAATTTGCGATTACAATGGCGTTTCAAACCAATGAGTGATTTATTTATTGTATATACTGATAACTATGACCCTTATTTAGGAATAAAAAACCGGGCATTAGTAGCCAAACTTATTTGGTGGTTATTATTATAAAGTTTTAGTGAAAAAATAAAAAAGCCATTGCAATATTTATGCAATGGCTTTTTTTATTGTAGTAATGAGTACCTGTTATTTAGGCTTTACTGTAGTTGTAGGCTTTGTTGTTGGTGCAGCTGGCTGTGGTTTCATTGCCTTGTCAATTTTTGCACGTAAATCAATTAATGATTTATTGTTCGGGTCATCAATTAAAGCTTCATCAAGCTCGGTGATGGCGGCTTTCAAATTTTTCTTCTTGATATAATGGAAGCAAATTTGTTGGTGAGCTTCAGTTTTCTCACTTACCAAAACTTGTTTAGAGAAAGCAGTGTCGGTAGTTTTACCAAGATACACTTTGTACATATCTGCGGCGGCCTTACGATCGTTGATGGTATCGGTATAATACAATGAACGCGCTTTATACAGATAGCCTAAAGGGTTACCATTGTTTCCTGAAATAAATGAATCAGATGCAATGCCTAGTTCTTTCCATTTTTTCGACAAATAGTAGGCATCCATCAATTTATACTGGGTATTAGGTGTTGGATATTTAACCATTAATTTATTGAAAATCTCAATGGCTCTATCAAACTTCTTAGCGCTATAAAATCCATTAGCCATTTCTTTCAAGATAGCTTGTTCTTTGGTTGAATCCAATCCAATAATTTGATTGTAATATCTCACTGTAGCAGAGTCATTTCCAACACCTCTATTGGCTTTAGCCAAATAGGTATAGTCTTCTATTTTCATTTTTTCACTACTACATTTTGATTGGTAAGAATTGAAATAACCGAGTGCTGCTTCATAGTTTCCTAATTCGGTATTGGCGTGCCCTAGAACTTGAATATAATCACATTTGTCAGGAAATTGAGCATTCATCTTTTGCGCCAGTTCAATGGCTCCTTTCCAATCTTTTAATTTATATAAAAGATTAATCATTCTATCTGTAGGTTTTATCTTATCGTCACAACCTGTTAGGTAAATTTCTAATTCAGCTTTTGACTTTTCATATTGACCACTATTTTCATAAATCGAAGCATAAACATTATGCATCGGCATGTAATCCGCATCTGCTGCTTTTGCTTTTTCAAGTGCCTCAATACAGTTACGGTAGCTAAGATCAGTACGGGTAGTGCTCCAAACTTTTCCAATGCGAGTCATTGCGTATGGTGATTTTGAATTTAGTTGGTATGATTTTTCATAATTCGAAACCGCCATACCAATATCACGATCTTCTCCATTACCACTATAGTGTTTCTCGAAATAAATATCACCTAATGCATTAAATGCGTTGAAATCTGATTTGCCTCGAGGAGTTAGCAAACCTTTTTGAGCGAAATCAATAGCTTTATTCCAGTCCTTGTTTTTTGTGCTGGTGTACATTTCGGCAGCAAAGCGATAAATGTCGGGGTCTTTGCTTTTGGTGGCTTTTAATGCGGCCATTATTTTCTTTTCAGCTCCGGCGGCATCACCTGCATCAAGCATACATTTGGCTTGTCCTACCATACACCAAAATTCAGTTGGTCGAGCGGCAGTGCCTCTGTCGAAGGCTGCTTTAGCACCATTTACATCACCAGTTTTAAACAATGATTGACCGTAATAAAATAAGGCCATTGCATTGGTGGGCTCAGCATCGGTTACTTTTTTGAAAATATCACGAGCGGTGTTGAAATTCTCATTCCTCCATGCTTTTAAACCATCTTCCATGGTTTGTGCGTGAAGCTTCACGCTACTAAATAAAACAATTGCTAATACGATCCTCTTTAAACTTCTCATTTTAATAATTATGAAATAAATTAAATTTTACTGACGTTTCTCTATAAGTACACTATCAAATATTTTGCCTCGATTTCTAGCTGGCTGTTAAGGAATGCGAATTTATTGTGCGTTCCATTTTACATTTCTAACTGGCGGAGTATAGGGCATCATCCCAAATTTCAATACAATGGTTTGACCTTTCTCTTCATATAAGAAGTGTTGTAAACCTGTTCCTAACCCCATTTTCCCATCTCTTTGTATGCAATAGATAGTTCTTCTAAATGCATAAGTCCCTGTTCCTATTTCTGTTTGAAATGGTTCTAAAAAATCGTTGCTTTTCTCGGCAGCAATACGGGCTCTCTTAATTTTCTGAAGTCTAACAGTAACATTACTATCATCTTTATCGCTAATCCAACTTGTACCAATTATACCAATCGCATTTTCATGCAAACCGATATAATCAATAACCTCTTGATTGCTATGCAAGGCAAAGCAGTTTTTTGCTAAGGGTTCTTTTTTCAATAACGAATCGCGAAGCAATCTTACCGTGCTTGAGGCTGAATTGTCGAACACTACCACCGTCTCAGTAGCTGATTTCCCTGTAAGAATAAGTCTCAAGTCGTTGGAACGAAAACTATCTAATGCCGCATTCTTGTTGACGATAATTGATATCCCATCGAGTGCAAACGGAACGGCTTTCGGTATATATTGAATACTCTTAAAATACTCAATTTCATTGGTGGTTAATTCACGTGAGAGTATTATTGCTCTGGCACTATCGGTTTTAAAGTCGTTCATTACTTCACCTTCAGGTTTGTAACTCACTATAAGATGTGCCTTGGGATATTGGTATGCGAAAACATTAAATTCGGCCTCCATTAAAGGTTTGAGCGTTTCATCCACTGTTACGCGAATGGTTCCAGAGGTCATGGTATCTTCTTCTTTATTCACAGCATTACCATTCTGATTACAAGAAAAGATTTCAAATAACAAGAAAAAAGTAATTAGAAACTTGAAGAGATTCATAAAATCGGGGATGCGAAAATAGGGATTTTGGTTTTATTTTAACAAAGAATTCATGTTATCTTATTATAAAATGAGCCCTTCTCCAGAAAGGCTCATTTTCAATACTGTAGCGGTTTTTAATGAAATTTTATATGAATAGGAATTTGGAACCTTACTTTCACCTTGTGTCCATTCATTTCTCCGGGTTTCCAGGAAGGCATTCCAGAAACCACTCGAATGGCCTCATCATCCAATTTTTGGCCAGCACTTCTAACGATATTTATTTTGGAAATTCTACCTTCCTCATCTACTGTAAAAATTAAACTTAACTTAATATTCCCTTCCTCCATATCCGATGGGATTTTAAAATTAGTGGAGATATATCTCATAAGGGCAGCTTCCCCACCGTTAAATTCAGGCATTTTTGAAGCGTAAGAGAGTTCCTCACCATCAACTATTTTTTCTTGTTTTATTTCCCCACCAGGAGCTCTACCTCCCAATATGAACTTGCCACCACCTCCAGTACCCTCAATTTTAGATACGATGGGGCTTACAATTTCATTTTTCCCAGGAGTTGTCTTCTCAGCCACTTCTACTTTGGTCACCGCTTTGAAATTGTCAGGAATAACGGCATGATTAGTTTTGGGAGCTGCAGCTTTTGGCTCGTCCGATTTTTCGGGGATAATTTCATAATCGATCAAGATACATGAAGTATCGATATCATCCAATAACTTAGGTTCTATAACAGGCTTAAAGGCAAAGTGAGAAACTAAAAATATAATAGTAACGAAACTGCCTAAAGCAATAGAAAATGCCTTTTTTACCGAGGTATTATAAGTGTTTCGCATATAATATGCGCCGTAAGATTTGTTGCGATTTTCAAAAATCAAATCGTCCATGGTTTCTTTGTTTGCAAGTGGTTTCATATTCTTAAGTATTAAAGGTTATTTCTAATTAATCGACGAAGCTTTCTAAATGGTAAATGAAATGACGTATATATGACAATTAGTGAACTATCTTAAAAAAGCATTGAGATTTCTTTCGAAAAATAGATTCATTCACTTGAGGAATTACTTTATTTTTGCGACACATGAAACAGGTATTACAGCCGTTACGTTTTGCCTTGATATTGGCATTGGGAATCCTTATTGGAATTTGGTTTGTACCCTACCGAACCTCTGGTGGGAATAAGTTCTCACAGATTTTACAACTCATAAAAAACAATTATGTAGATACTGTCAATACCGAAGCGATTGAGAAAGAATCAATCAATGATTTATTGCATACACTTGACCCGCATAGCAACTATTTTACTGCCACCGAAGCCCAACAAGTTAATGAACCACTTGAAGGGAGTTTTGAGGGAATAGGAATTGAATTCCTTTTATGGAAAGACACGATAGTTATTGCTAATATTATTCCAGGAGGTCCGAGCGAAAAGGCTGGAATGAAACTAGGAGATAAGATTGTGAAAGTAGATGGAAAGGTGCTTAATGGGATGAATTTAAAAAATGAAGATGTTTTTAAATTATTGAAGGGCAAGGGGGGCACCGTGGTACATCTGGGAATTTATAGAATGTTTGATAAGCAGAATCTGGACTTCGATATTACTCGTGGAAGTGTTGCAATAAAAAGTGTAGATGCATTTTTTATGGCTGACGATAAAACTGGCTACATAAAAATATCGCGTTTTGCTGCAAATACATTCGATGAATATCAGGATGCCTTCAAGAAGTTAAAGGATTTAGGAATGAAGAATTTAATTATTGATCTTAGGGATAATGGTGGTGGCTACCTAAATACTGCTCAGAAATTAGCTGATGAATTCCTTGGAGCCAATCAGAAAATTTTAACTACCAAGGGGGAACATACCGCCGATGAAAGTTTTGAAGCTACTGGAAATGGAATTTTTGAAAACGGCAAGCTGATAGTTTTGGTAAACGAAAACAGTGCAAGTGCCAGCGAAATATTGAGTGGAGCATTGCAGGATAATGATCGTGCTTTAATTATTGGAAGAAGGACTTTTGGTAAAGGATTGGTGCAAAAATCATTTTCATTAAGCGACGGGTCCTCTGTTAGGCTTACCATTCAAAGGTATTATACTCCCAGCGGACGCAGCATTCAAAAACCATATAATTTAGGTTACAGCGAATACGAAGAGGATTACCAGCATCGATACACCACAGGAGAGTTATTCTTCGAAGACAGTATTAAAAATAATACCACACAACGCTACGCAACGCTTGGTGGTCGCACAGTTTATGGAGGTGGAGGAATCGTTCCAGATATCTTCGTTCCAATGGATACCTCCGCCCGATCAATACTTTACACAAGCCTTCAAACCAAAAATATCCTTCGGCAAGTTGCAAGTAGGTATGTTGAGATGAATCAACTAGCGCTTAAGAAATTTACCAGCCCAGTGGCTTTCAGAGATGGCTTCTCAGTCGAAGGGGCTTTAATGGAGCTGCTAAAATCCATGACCTTGGCGTCCCAAATTATATGGTCGGATGCAGATTTTAATCGATCTAAATTGGAAATAGAACATTTCCTTAAGGCGGATATTGCTAAACTTTTATTTCAGAATAATGGGTATTACTACATAGATAATTTAGATGACAATACCTTTCTAAAAGCCTTGTCATGCATGGCTTCTGATGCCTATTTCGAGAAACTAAAGCATTAATTGCCATTTGATTCGCTCGATATTATTCTGCAATCCACGCCGAATAGCTGGAAATAATTATATTTGATGCAACCTGACTAGATTTCGGCCGACCAAAGCATAAATCAGGCTCACCGCGTGGAAGAAATTATTCAAGAATGTATACATGGCAATGCCAGCGCTCAAAGCAAACTCTATAAGATGTTTGCCAATAAGATGCTAGGCGTATGTATGCGTTATTGCAATAGTGTCGACGATGCGAAAGATGTGATGCAGGAAGGATTCGTTAAAGTATTTACCACATTGCATAAATTTAAAGGCAATAGCAGCGTAACTACCTGGATAACCCGGATTATGATGAATACCGCTATTGATCATTTTCGTAAGAACCGCAAATTGCAATTTACCGAGTCATTTGAAAAGCATAGCAATGAGGCTATCGATTATGAAGACACTCCTGAAGTGGTAAATGAACCCCTCAGTGTTGATGAGTTGATGTCGCTAGTACAGCAGCTACCCACTGGTTATCGTGTGGTTTTTAATATGTATGCGATTGATGAGATGAGTCATCGTGATATCGCCAATTATTTAGGTATAAGCGAGGGAACAAGTAAATCGCAATTAGCGCGAGCTAGAAAGCAATTACAAGTTTGGGTAAATGACAAACAATTGAAACAGTCATTAAATCAGTAAGTATTGGAACCGAATAAAATAAATATTGACAATTTCTTTAAATCCTTGCAAAATGCAGAAGGACAGGCAGAAGATGCCATGTTCGATGCCATTAAAAGTAAATTGGTTGAAGGGAAAATTTCTGTTGATGATTATTTTAAACAAGCCATTTTAAGTGCTGAAATAAATGCTGAAGATATTTCATTCGATACCATCAAACAAAAAATTGATGTCCCGAAAACGAATATTGACAGCTATTTCAGAGAGGCACTTATCGATTACAATTCGAATGCTACTGCAGTCCCATTTACATCTATCCAAGATAAATTAGATAAGGACAGGGTTGTAGATGCTCCTTTTAAAGATGCATTGCAAAATTATGAAGGCAAAGCTTTGGATGAGGAATTTGCTGTAATACGTAGTAAGGTATTGCAATTACAGAGAGTTGCCAACAGAAGACGTTATGTATGGATGTTGCTTTTATTTCTTCTACCTTTAAGTTATGCGGGGTATCATTTTTTTAATAGCCTAGTGCCATCTGAAGCAATTACGGTATCTGAGCCTTTAACCAATACTTCAAATGAATCTGTAAAGCGAGAAGCACAAGAAAAGACCAATGCATACAATACTCCGCGCAATATCGAAGTGACGCTGAATGAAAAAGGTGCGGCAACCAATGAAAAAACGGAACCAAGAAGCAATACAAATAGTTCCATTTCTGTAAACTCTAATTCACTTATCAATTCAGGCAATACAATATCAGTAAATAATTCAGGCACCAATACCAACTCAACTCAGGAAAATGCAATTGTTCCTGTAATTGAAAATACAGAACCTTCCGTAACAAGCAAGAAGAAAGAAAAGCCAGAAGAAATAACTACTCCAAATGCCAAAGTATCTAATAGTACCACAAGCACCGCTAACGGCAATAAGAATGCCCCAGGAAATACCGCGAGTACTAATATACGCAAGTCTAAATCACCTTATACACTTGAGGTAATGGGCGGCTTGGCATTGAATGATCGTTACCTGCATACCGATACACATTCGGCACAGTACTTTGCAACAAGAAGCGCGGCAGATAAACAAACTACACGATTTAATTTTGGAGTTGACCTTATAAGAAATATTAATAAAATCAATATAGGATTAGGTTTGCATGAAAGCCAATATGGTCAACAAGGTACTTATCAATTAACTCGTAACATTGCCGATTCAGTAATTTTATGGCATGACTCAACCCATACTAAAATCGATGGAATTTTTTACTTTAATCAACGCGATACTGCATACCATACTCCATATAATAATATTTTCAACTCAATTGAATTACCTGTACACTTGAGTTATCAGGTATGTACTACCGCCAAATGGGATTTTCAAGTAGGTGCAGGAATTATGCTCACTTACTTATCAAATGCTAAGGGAATAATGCCTAATAGTATTTCTAGTGAAGTCATACAAATTCAGAATAATCTCGCATCCTATAGGCGATTTGGTTCGGCTGTTTCTGTGAATATGAAGTTTCATTACTACCTTAGCAAGCATCTTCAACTCGGATCGGATCTTTTTATAAAAACAAATATTTCATCAATTTACAAACAAACTACTGGAATCACTGAGTTGCCTTACGCCTTTGGGTGGAGGTTAGGACTCGGTTATAAATTTTAATCTCAAAAAAAACCATATGGTAAAAAGGCTGCTATTTATAATTACTCTTGTTCTTGCAAGCCTTCAAATGGATGCACAGGTTCTGAAGCCATTAGGACAGGGTGTTGCTGATGGAGTAATTGCCACAACAACAGATATTAATTTTTTGTATGTTGCTACGCGTCATAATAATGGTGGAACTGGCAAAGGTTACACCATCTTAGTGAATAAGTGGAATGGCTTTTACTGGCAACAACTTCCAGGTATAGGCTTTTCTGACAGCTCACAGGTCAAGTGTATTGCTATTTATAAGAATCAGGTGTATTTGGCAGGAAATTTTGTGGTTAAATCGCCGGCTTCAATACTTACAAAAACATTAGTTCGTTTTAATCAATTTAGTAATAGTTGGGAATCAGTATTCGTAAATGGAAGTGTAGGGTTTAGTTTTATGCCAGGATCTTTCGGGGCCATAAACTGTATGAATGTTTACCGAAATCATTTATTTATTGGGGGTGCCTTTTATACAGTAGTGAATGGTGATACGACACAAAATTTAATAACCTATAATGGCACAAATTTTAGCAAGTGTGGAGCTGGAGCACTTGGCTATACAGGAACCAACGGAGCAGTAAATAGTCTTTATGTTCTTAATGACTCTTTATTTATAGGCGGTTCATTTAATAGGGCAGGACCTATAACAACTCAAAATTTAGCGGCTATTGATAGTAACTTTAGTTGGAAGTCATTTGCAATATCATCTACCGCTGGCATTTCAAAAATTACCTCATTTCAAAATAATTTAGTCATACTTACACAGGATGCACAAAACAAGATTATCCATAGGGTTGGAAATTCCTTCAATTTATTAAATGCAAATTTGGTTAATGCTCAAGTAATCGATATAGAAGAATTCAATGGGGAGCTTTGGGCCTGTGGTAGCTTTTTCTCTGGCTCAGCTTCTGTAGTTAAATATACGAATATTTGGTCTAATGCTGGTTTGCCGTTGGTTTCAGGGTACGATTTGATGAAGTTTGGAACAGGATTATATATTGTAACTGCCAATGAGTTTGCAGGTGCTTTTAGAATTAATCATTTGGCTCAAATTGTATTTGCTACTTCCCGAATTAGTGGCCATGTTTATCAAGACCTAAATCATAATTGCAAATTTGATAATACGGATCGACCTTTTGCTAATAAGCAAATTCGTATTGGATTTGGCGATTTTTATAATGTACTAACTGACAGTGACGGATTCTATTCAGTAATGGTACCATCAGGGGCAGTAGCGTATGCAATTTCTTTGGTGAAGTTTAAAAACTGGGAGATTGACTCTCTATGTAGTAAAAGTTTGTATTTATTTTTAAGTACAAGTAATGCCATAATAGATACGCTCGATTTTGGTGTAAAGCCTGTGGGAAATGGAGCTGATTTAAAAGTGAGAATTACTCCCAATAGCGGATTTACTTCACACCGCGATATGACAGAGGTATATACCATTACCTATACAAATAATGGAACACAAGATTTGAGTAGTGCTGCTGGTGTTAAAGTTGTTTTTAATAATAAACTAGCTAATTTTTCTTCTGCTCAAAATTATGTATTGAATGGCAATGAAGCTTCATGGGCTATTTCAAATTTAAAAGTTGGAGAAGAAAAAAGAATCACCTTTACAGTAAAAGCAAAAGCAGATTCTTTTAGTTTATATGATAAAATAAATTTCATAGCATCATCTGCACTTGCTGATTTAGATGCGAGTGATAATTCAGATACACTAGTTCAACGCATCGCACAAGGAAGCAATTCGCCTGTTACTAAAGAAGTTTACCCTTTGCCGGCGGTGAATGATACCATGAGTTTGGTAACCACTGCCAAAAATGAAATCAGTTACGTTATACATTTTGAGAATACTTCAACTACCGATTCTATTCACAATATTATTGTAATTGATACCATTGATATCAATTCTTCAATACAATATTTAGAGGAAACTGGTGCGTCTCATAGTTTTTCAGTGAAAGCCTACAGCTGCCCACCAACAATGGGCAAGGGGGTTATTGTTTGGACTTTTTCTAATATTAATTTACCTCCAAATGAAGGTAATGATGATGTGAGTAATAAGGGGCATGTTGGATTTAAAATTAAATTTAGTAGTAATTTACCAATAGGTACCATAATTAAAAATAAAGCAGATGTAGTATTCGACTATTACGAACCAATAAAAACTAATAATACTTACTCAAAGGTTGCAAATGCATTGATTGGAATTGATAATAATCTTATTAAAACTCCTTCTAAATTGCTGCTCTGTGCAAATCCAGTACATGGCACTATAGTTTTATTGAATACGCTCTCAACACCCTCTAACTATAAGATTTTCAATGCCGCAGGAGCATGTGTTCAAGAGGGCGCTGTAAGTTCTAAATTTATTGATGTAAACATTCTTACAACAGGAATTTATTACTTGCAAATTACTTCAGAAAACCAATTAAATTCGCAAAAAATTATTGTTCAATAGACAACCTTTTTTACACCTCGCGACTATAAATATAACATCAAACATTTTTCAATTATGAAACGCATATACTCCCTAAACAAAAACCTTGCGATAATTATTGCGACATTTATGTTGCTTCTACTCGCAGCTCCAGCAAAGGCAAATTGTGACTTTCACGCGAACTTCACTTTCTCTGCTACTTCTGCAAATTGCAAAACATTCGTGTTTACCAATACATCGTTTGTTACTAATAGTAATGATTCAGGTGTTTCTTATTATTGGAAAAACGGATCTGCATTTATTAGTTCTGCAAAAAATCCAACCTATACCTTTTCTGCAAATGGAACGTATAATATTTGTTTGATAATGTTTAAACAAACCAATGGAGGAATGTGCAGTGACACAATTTGCAAAACAGTCACAGTAAATTGTGGCTCTTGCAATTTTGGTAACGTGGGTTGGAATTGGACATACAATTGCACAAACCGCATGGTAACTTTTACTGGATCTAATTCGGATTCTACTGGAACCTATCGTTATAAATGGGGCTTCGGCGACCAACATTATGATACCTTAAATCACAAATCAACAACACATGTATACCCCAATAATGGGACATATACCGTATGTCTAAATATTAAAAAGTATGATGGAGGAACCGTTTGTAGAGATACAACGATTTGTAAGACAGTGACGGTAGGAGGTGTTATGGCACCTAATTTTACCTTTACACAATCGTCTGCCAATTGTAAGGAATTTGTATTTGCAATTCAAGATTCTAATTCATGTGGGGTTTATTACTGGTTCTGGGGCGATGGTTCAACATCTACTCAAACCAATAAGAACAGTACCATTGGACATAACTTTGCTTCAAGTGGCACCTATAATGTTTGCCTTAAAGTGAGATCATGTTCCGATTCTAGTTGTTTTCAATATACCTGTAAAACAATCACAATAAATTGTGGTGGTTGCGCTACCTATGCCAATTGGGGCTTTAATATCTCATGCCCTTCACGTACAGCTACATTTACTTCAGGTGTTGGTGATAGCACAGGTAATTACAATTACTTGTGGACATTTGGCGACAATACTACTGCAACTACAAAAAATGCAACTCATACTTATTCTGCAAATGGTACTTATACAGTATGCTTGAATATAAAACGTTATGCCAATAGCAATATACCTTGTTTTGATACTACAATATGCAAAACGGTGAACGTAAATTGCAATTCAACTTCATGTTCGCTCAATGCTGGATGGAGTTATAATATTGCTTGCCCTTCAAGAGTTGGAACATTTAATTCGTTTGTTGGCGACAGCTCAGGGTCGTACGCTTATCAATGGACTTTTGGTGACAATACCGGTCCTTTTAGCGGACACGCACAAACCCATACATTTTTAAATAATGGAACTTACACAGTATGCTTAAGTGTGAAACGTTTTATCCCAGGTACAACAACTGTATGTAAGGATACTACCATTTGCAAAACCGTTACAGTAAGCTGTTCGGGCTGTAACTTAACTCCAAATTTTAGCTTCGGTGTAAATTGTTCGCTTAGAAAAGTAGAAGTGCAAAATTCTTCAACTGGCGACAGCTGCTTCACTTCTAAATGGTCTTGGGGTGATGGAACCTATAGCAACGATAGGCACCCTGCACCACATGTTTATGCACATGCAGGAACCTATACAATTTGCTTGGTCATTAGAAAATGCAGCGATACAACTTGTGTAAATTATATATGCAAGACAGTAGTTATTCCTACCTCGTGCTGTAACTCCCATGCCTATTTTGGGGCTACAGTGAAATGTGCCGACAAGAAAGTGGAAGTCTTAAATTATAGTTATGGTGATAGCTGTATGACCTACAAATGGACTTGGGGAGATGGTACTTCTAGCAATGTCAAAAACCCATTGAAGCATATCTATACAGCTGCTGGCACCTATACAATTTGCTTGAAGGTTTCCAAGTGTAATGATACTACCTGCTTCAATACCTTCTGCAAAACAATCGTAATTCCTAGTACTTGCTGCCCTACACCTAATTTCTACTGGTATAATTTCTGTAATACCTTCCGTTTTATAAATACTACTGTTGGTGGTACTTCATACTGGTGGTCATTTGGCGATAGTAGCTTCTCATCGGCTAAAAGCCCTTACCATGCATTCTTCAAAAAACGTACGTATAATGTTTGCTTGACTGTATTTGATAGCGTGAAGCATTGCTCAAGTACTGTTTGTAAAAATGTAACGGTGAATTGCAGATGGTTCGGTAATCATTTTGAAGTGCCTTTAGGCGATGATAATATTGGTGATAATGATGCACTAGAACAATCGGATGGCAGTACTAATAACGATTTAACTCCATCGAAAGGATTGCAGGTAAATGAAAGCGCTGGAATTACTGCTTATCCGAATCCTACAAATAGCTATTTGAATATTGTACTTCCTGCAAGCAATGCAACAGTGAAAATTACTGATATTACAGGCTCTGTATTGATGCAATTTAATAATGTATCATCATTTGTAAAGGCAGATGTTTCAAAATTAGCTGCCGGTGTATACTTCGTAAATGTTGTAAATGAGAACGGATTGCAAAGTGTACGATTCATGAAGAATTAAAAGAGGTTATAAAGTATTTTCATAAACCCGCAGGCCACTTGGCCTGTGGGTTTTTTTATGAGTTTGATTAAGTTTGTCATGTCAAAAATGACAATGATTACGAGGCGATTGGCTGTTTTTTAGGATGTATCAATTATTTTAGCGGCATGAAAAATCGTATTATTCTCGCGATCACCATTGGTTTATCTCTGCTTGTTTATTCATGTACAAAAGAGAATTATGAAACAAAATTTAAAGTAGTTATTGGACCATGTGATTCAATTACTTTTTCAAAGCATATAAAACCAATTATCGCTTCTCAATGTGCATCAGCCAATGGATGCCATGAAGGTAATTCTCCCAATGGCGATTTCACTGCCTATGATTTAATGGCCCCGAAAATTTCTAAGTTTAATCAGCGGGTTCTAATATCAAAAGATATGCCTAAAGGCAGTAACTTATCAGTTGATCAATTGAGTATGATTTCTTGCTGGCTCGACAAAGGAGCTAAGAATGATTAATCATCAAATAATATCAAGTCAATGAAACGTAACAAGAAAATTAAAGTGAAGATTGATAATTTAAAACTATCCAAACAAATCTCTCGACTTCTATTTAAAGATGTTCCGATGATAGAAAAAGTAATAAAAGATAAAACCCAGTATACCCGTAAAAAGAAACATATATCCCCTTTAGATTAATGAAACAATTTATACTAATTACCATCCTGTTTTTTGCATGCATCGCCAACGCTCAAACAACAACAAACACAGAAGACTCGCTTTTATTGGCCTCTGGTTCGGGTGTTAGTGAAGAGGTGGAGGCAACCTTTAAATCGACAAGAATAGTTAATGCACATTCAGTACAAACAGTTGGAAGACATTCACTAGACTTTAGAATTATGCACCGCTTTGGAGCACTCAACTCGGGATTATACAATTTGTTTGGGCTAGATATTGCTTCTATGCGCATGGGATTTGAATACGGCCTCTCTCACCGATTGATGGTTGGATTAGGGCGCAGCACCGAAGGGAAAACATATGATGGTTTTATGAAATATCGTATCTTTATTCAACACCAAGGAATTAAAAACGCAACACCACTGAGTGTTACAATTCTTGGCAGTACATCATACAAAACTTTTAAATATAGTAATCCACGCGATACCTTCTGGCAAGGAAAAGTAGATTATAATTTGCAATTGCTTGCTGCACGCAAATTCAACGAAAGTTTCTCATTGCAATTAATGCCTACTTGGGTTCATCGAAATTTAGTTGAAACAGCAGATCAAAAAAATGATATCCTCGCCATTGGAATAGGTGGACGTGTTAAGTTAAATAAACGAGTAGCAATTAATTTCGATTACTTTTATACTTCAACTAATCAGCTTGGCAAATCGTATACAAACCCATTGAGTATAGGGGTTGATATTGAAACGGGAGGCCATGTATTTCAATTGCATTTTACCAATTCGAGAGGGATGATTGAAAAACAATTTATTGGAGAAACCAATGGTAGATGGTCCAAGGGTGATATCCTGTTTGGATTTAACCTCTCGCGTATATTTTAATTCTCTTAATGATTTATTACGATTTTCCGAGTAGCTAAGCCATGAATACTTAAAAAGTAAATACCATTCGGTAGTGAGGAAATATTAAGTACAATTTCCGAATCAGAGGCAATCCCATTTTGGATTTGCTCACCGATATTATTTAGTAGATGAAATTCAGTTTCCTTATAATTATTCGGTAAGAAGAAATGAATTGAATTTGAAGCCGGATTCGGATAGACTCTCATTTCTTTATTATCATTGCCCATCCAAATACCATAACTATTCCCCTGATTGCTATAGCCAGGGGTTCGGTTTCCCAACCACATAAAGGATCCTAGTCCATCGGTAATTCTACCATAAGAGATATTGTCATTCGCATTTAAATAACTCACGCTATCAATGATTAATCCTTTTGCATCGAATAATCCAACCCACTCTCCACCTGCACTCAATTTGAAGTTTACATGATAAGCTCCTTGTGCTGTTTGATTATCGCACCAAAACAAGGAGAATTTATTCGCGGGTAACGAATAAGATGGTAATTTAAATTTGGTTTGATTGGTTAAGCTATTGCTCAAATAAAGTGAACCTAAATCAATGGCATTATTATCCATATTATAAATCTCTAACCAATCGTCAAATTCGCCAAGCTCATCGGAAATCACAGAAGTATTTTTTGGCATCAATTCATTAATTCGAAGTTTTAAATTACTACGGATTCCAAGATAAAGGGAAAGATATTCATAAGAAGGATATCGGGCTGTTTGACCCGAAGGAGCGGAAGCTGTATAATAAAAAACGCAGGTATCGATGCTACCATGAGGAGGTAATGAAAAACCGTAGTAACCATCACCAGCAATTCCATCTTGATGCAAGCCATCATCAAAAAGTGTGGCTTTCGTGAATCCGCTTACCAAATCGAAGGAATATAATAAATTCAATACCAATGGACTTTCATCATCAGTTCCAGAAATATTAAACTTTAATAAATCATTGATAGATCCAAACTCAGGCTGATGTCTTTCATTCGATAAAACAGGAATAATATTATTATGACTAATTTGTTCTTTGATTGAAGTATTACGTGCAGTGAAAAAAGGTTTCAAGCCATATTTAACATGTGCTACACCAATAGTCTGACTGTATGAATTATGAAATTGACCAACTGTAAATCCATAGTCTTTAGTTCGCAAAGTATCCGCCACTGCGGCACCCCAAATTAGGTTATGAAGGGAATCAATACGAGGAAAAATTATGGACGTATCATAAGTGGTCGTTGTGAATTTATTTAAGTAATAATCATATTTGTTTTTAAACTCAGGCACAGCAAGTAGTTTAGTGAATAATGGCCGGGCTTTTCCTGAATTAAATTGATACACGTTTTTAGTTCCCCAATCGTCGCTACTCCATCCAATGCCAAAGGTATTATCAGCATCATAGCTAATATACTCCATTTGATTTGTATAGGTATTTTGATAGAGGAAGAAGTTATTATTATTCCAAACATAATTGTCCCAATGACCGGAGGCCACTTCTAATGCCAACATCTGCAAGTAGGATTCAACATTAAAATACTTCTTTATTTTAGCTGCATAGGTAGTATCCGCTGGCAAATTATTTAAAGCATTAATAAAGTCGGCCAAGGATTGGTAATTGTCGGCAGCAACATTATTTTGTAGTTCATATACACGCTGAATCTTATTGCAAAAGTTCCCAGTCATTTTGTAGGAGTTGCCATTCACCCCCTTATAAGTTAGATCGGCCCCATAATAGCATTTATACAAATTGCCATCACTATTTCCAAAACGCGATTGTGTGAAAATTTCATCCAAATCTTCTATATTGATATAGATTCCATAGTAAGCTCCGTTGATAAATACTTTGACATAATTACAACGAAGGGCTGGAAGATTATTTTGATACATCGCATCCCAAAAAAGTTTTTCACGAATTACGGAGGGGTCATTATGTTCACCATTGAAATTGAGTTTCTCTACATCGTAAAAATTTCGCCCCGATTTAAAAGTATTAAATGAAAGTTTAAATGATTTCTTCTTAGCAAATCGAGAGGTATTTCCTTTAAAACGGATACCAACATTTAGCACCGTATCATTGGGTAATATTCCATCACGCCAAATAAATGTAACAGGATACTCATGATCGCTGCATTCGTTGCCAGGTAAATAAAGTGCATTGAGTGAATCGACAGGTAGATTTATATTTACAGTGATTAAAACACTATCATTAAATACTCTTCCTCGAGGTGGATTTACGTATTGAGAATAGCCAATAAATGGCAATAGAACAAACACGAGTAAACCCCTAAAACACATAAAGCAAAGATACGAATAAGCAAAGTGAGATTTCGGATTGGTCTACTAATAATGAAGCATGCTTTGCCCAATCCCATTAACAAATCGATTTACGGGTGTGCAATAATGAAAAAGCATTGGAATACCAATACCTAAAACCATACCACCAATTACATCCGTAGGGTAATGCTTGCCCAAATACATCCTTGAATAGGCTACCGAGCAGGCCCAAGCATAAGCTGGAATGGTTACATACCATTTATTGTAGTACAAAGCCATACTTGTGGCGCTACAAAAAGCAGCTGTGGTATGTCCCGATGGGAAAGAATAGGTTTTTGAAGGCTTATCAATGATTAGTTGATTAGGATAGGTTACATAGGGTCGATCGCGCTTTCCAATGAGTTTAATTGAATAACTTAAGACACATGCTGTGGCTAATGATGAGGCCGAAAAAAAACTTTCTTGAACGAAGGGACTTGATTTCTTTATTTTTCCAATTGTGAAACTTAAAGCAGGATATGCAAACGGAATTACATAAGCACTGTTGCTCGTGAATTTAAAGAACTTTGTAGCGTTGGGGGATTGCGGACTATTGATTTTTTTTAATAGATTGATATCCCAATTTTGCGCAAAGCCTCCAATTCCAGTGCAAAGCCATAGCATAGTGAAAATTGTTTTTTGGAAATTAAACATGATTAATTTGTGGGATATTATGAAAGATTTAATCCCTCGAAACACCTTCGCAATTTAAAAAAATCAAAACGTAAAATAAAGTTATTTTTGCCATCATACATGGATAAGCCAGGAATCTTTTTTCCCTCACTCAATGGAATACGCGCATTAGCAGCTAGTATGGTTATTGTGCATCATATCGAAATGGTGAAGAGTAATGTGGGAATGAGTGTTTATAGGCTTCCTGGAGATATAGGAGGATTGGGTGTGACCTTATTTTTTGTGTTAAGTGGATTCCTCATTACCTACTTGCTTCTTGCCGAACAACAGCAGACTGGGACAATTCAGATTAAGAATTTTTATATTCGTCGGATACTCCGAATTTGGCCGCTTTATTATTTGATAGTAATCATCTCATTTTTTGTGTTCTCTCAATTTATATATCACGAAGGAATGGCCGAATTACAAAAGCACTATTGGATAAAATTTGTTTTGAATATCTTTTTAATGGCCAATGTATCGCATGCTTGTATTGGGAAAGTGCCACTAGGAAGTAATTTATGGAGCGTAGGAACAGAAGAGCAATTCTATTTAATTTGGCCTTGGCTGGTAATGAAACTCAAGAACAATGGTCTTACATTACTAATTGCTATTATGGTCATTCTCGGCTTATCTCGCATCTTGCTTTCTCAATATGTTTATGCGGGCGAGCTTGAAGGAACAAGAAGGTATTTGTTTTTCTTACTTCAGTTTTTAAACTTATTCCGTATCGACTGTATGGCGATGGGGGCTTTGGGAGCATGGATTTTATTTTTTAAGAAAGAGCAAATTTTGAAAATCATTTTCCATAAGGCAACGCAGGTAATCGTTTGGATTGCTTGTATCACTTCTTTTGTATTGGGCATCACTTATTTTGATACGATGAATCATATTTTCTATTCATTCTTTTTCATCATCATACTCATGAATTTAGCGGCGAATAAATCTACGATGGTGAGTTTAGAGAATAGAGTACTTAATTTTCTAGGAAAGATATCCTACGGTCTTTATGTATATCACTTTATCGCAGTCATTGTGATCTTGAAATTATTGAACAAGTACATTCAATTCGAAAGTACCCTGATTCAAAACATTGTAATTTATATGTCCGTTTTTGGACTATCAATAGTCATTAGCGGCCTGTCATACCGGTTTGTGGAAAAGCCGCTCTTAAAAATGAAAAGCAGATTTACCAATATAATTAGCGGTGATGCTGTAAACGAAAAACAGAATTCGTAAGACTTAAGTAGAAAGAACCTCTACCAACTTTAATAACTCATCATTAATTGTTGGCTCTTGCTTGTTGGCTTGAGAGAGGGGGGTATAAGCAATCTTATCATTAATAACACCCACCATATAATTGTGTTTGCCTTCTAACAGTGCCACCACGCTGGCATAACCCAATCGGCTTGCCAATAATCGGTCGTTACAAGAAGGAGATCCACCACGCTGCATGTGACCAAGCACAGAAACTCGAGTTTCGATATGATCAAATTTTTCTTTCACGAGTTCGGCTACTTTCACTGCACCTCCTGCATCGTCGCCCTCGGCCACCACAATAATATGGCAAAGCTTTTTACGACGATATCCGTTTTCAATTTTCGAAATGAGTTGATCAATATAGGTATGCGTTTCAGGAATAAGCACCGCTTCTGCACCCACACTGATTCCGCTTGAAAGTGCTATAAATCCGGCATCTCGGCCCATTACCTCTACAAAAAACATGCGGTCATGTGCATCGGCTGTATCGCGAATTTTATCGATGGCATCAATTACAGTATTGATTGCGGTATCGTATCCAATGGTGAAATCGGTTCCTGCCAAATCCTTATCAATGGTTCCAGGGATTCCAACACTTGGTATTTTGTGCTCATCATAAAATACTTGAGCCCCTCTAAAGGTACCATCACCCCCTATCAATACCAATCCATCAATACCAAATTTGGTAAGATTATCATACGCTATTTTGCGTCCTTCTGCAGTCATGAATTGCTCACTTCTGCTAGTCTTTAAAATGGTTCCCCCGCGTTGGATAATATTGGCAACATCATTTGATTCTAACTTAAATATTTTGTTATCAATCATTCCTTGATAGCCATGAAGAATCCCATAACATTCGATATTGTAATAGGCTGCAGTACGCACTACGGCTCTAATGCAGGCATTCATTCCAGGGGCATCCCCACCTGAGGTCATCACTCCGATTCTTTTTATATTCGTTACTGTCATACTAGCTGCAAATTAAATCAATCAGTTCGTAATTAATCTATTATTTTTGTTACTTTCTATTACAAATCCTATATATGACTCGTTTTCGATATCTTTTATTGTTGCTATTATTAGGTTCTTTGACTGCTACTCGGGCTGCTGAGATACGCATTGACCCCGCATTTTGGTGGACAGGCATGAAGAATTCCCAACTACAATGGTGTGTGTATGCACCCAATGTTGGAACTTGCAAACCTTCATTCTCCTATCCTGGGGTAAGTTTATTAAAGGTTACCAAAACAGAGAATCCAAATTACCTCTTCGTCGATTTAAATATTACTACCAATGCACTTCCAGGAAAATTTAAAGTGAATTTTACTTCTGCAACAGGAGTAGTGATATTTACTTATACCTATGAATTGAAAGCCCGAAACAAGCAAGATGGTATTACGAGGGTGCAAGGGGTAAATAGTAGCGATTTGGTTTATTTACTAATGCCCGACCGATTTTCAAATGGTGATACTACAAATGATATAGTAGCCGGAACTAACGACATGAAGGTGGATCGAAATAATTTAAAGGCTCGACATGGTGGCGATATTCAAGGTGTTATAAATCATCTCGACTATTTTAAGAATATGGGTGTAACAGCCCTCTGGATGACACCGGTTACTGCCAATGATCAACCCTTTGAAAGTTACCATGGGTATGCGATTACCGATTATTACAAAATTGACCCTCGGCATGGAAATAATGAATTGTATGTAAATTATGTTCAACAAGCACACACCAAAGGCCTAAAAGTAGTGCAAGATGTTGTATATAATCATATCGGAAACGAGCATTGGTTTTATAAGGATATGCCAACTGCTGATTGGGTGCATCAATTTGACAAATTTACACGCACCACTTACAAGGATATGGCATTGTTCGACCCACATGCAAGCGATAGCGATAAAAATGTTTTAAGCAATGGATGGTTCGATAAACACATGCCCGACTTAAATCAAAAGAATGCATTATTAGCAACCTATCTTATTCAAAATACCATCTGGTGGATTGAATATGCAGGTGTTGATGGCTTAAGAATTGATACCTATCTATATCCCGATTTGGCCTTCGAAAATAAATTGATGGAAGCACTTCAAAAGGAATATCCACAACTCGGGATATTCGGAGAAACATGGGTTCAGGGAATTGCCAATCAAAGTTTTTTTGTTAAAAACAATTATACCAATCTGCCTTTCAAATCGAAGTTGCCAGGAGTTACCGATTTTCAATTGTACTACGCCACACAAGATGCCCTAAATACCGATTTTGGTTGGGAATCAGGAACCACACGTTGGTATCGTATGTTGGCCAACGATTATGTGTATCAAAACCCGATGAATAATGTTTTGTTCCTTGATAACCATGATTTGAGTAGGTTCTATAGTGTTATTAAAGAGGACGATGATAAATGGAAAATGGGTATTGCCTTTTTATTAACCTGCCGCGGAATTCCGAGTATTTACACTGGAACCGAATACCTCTCACATAATTTTGCTTCTTTAAGTGCTATTGAAGTTCGCGAAGATTTCCCAGGTGGATTCCCTGGTGATTCAATCAATAAATTTTTAGCTGGCGGAAGAACAGCAAAAGAGAATCATGCCTACGATTATTTAGCCAAGCTGGCACAATTCAGAAAAACATCCAGTGCAATTACTACTGGTAAACTAATGCAATATGCACCCATAGATGGGGAGTTTGTTTACTTTAGATATGATAATAAGCAAACTGTGATGATGACTTTTAATCCAACAAAGAAGGAAATAAAACTCAATATGAAACGATATTATGAAAGGATAAATGCACGGAAATTTAGTTCAGCCTTAGATATAATTACAGGAACAAAAGTTTCTTTTGAATCGGGCGAAATGATACTTCCTCCAATGTCGGTTCAGGTATTGGTACTTCAATAATTTATATTTAAGAAACTCATGATTCGAAAAATATCCTAGTGCTAAGTCGTAATATTCAAGGGGCTAAATTACCCCCTCTCAATGCAGCAGCGATACTCTTGCCACTGTTAGAGAATGGAACAAATTATCACAAATGTGAACTAGTTTTCTAATAAATAAATATTTCGCAAATCGTATTTCAATAAGCCTTTGCTTTCGAGCAGTGAAACATAGCTCTGCATTAAATTACCTGCGCTATTGATCAAATTAATCTCCAACTTCTTTTGTGCAATTTTCAAATCGATAATTTCAAGCGCTGTGCTCTGTGACATCACTTGCTCATTATTCAAAAGTTTTGATACAATACCTTTCTCGTAAATGTCAAGTAGCGTATTGTATTGGCGAATGGTGTTTTCAAGTCGTGAGTATTGAATGCTTGTACTTTTCATTTGCATTACCTGAGCGCTTTGCCAGTTAAGTAATGCATTGTATTGTTGAATATTGGCATTATTTCTTCCGTAACTATTATTGGCAGTAAGCGGGAGCGCGATACCAACTCTGAAGGTCAAGGTATTATCGGGCTTAAATTTCTTTAAAATTTCAGATGCATAAGCTGGCTTGTTATAGCCTACTTGAAAGGAATTAATAATATTGGTATTTTGAACTTTCTCAAGCTGATAATCGGCTTTTGCGAATCGATATTGTGCTTCTTTGTATTCGAGTGAAGGATGCGTCTTGGTACTGTCTTGTTTTAGATTGACACTATTAATCATCACCTTTTTCAGGCTAATCAAGTTCAAGAAGTTCACATTCGCAAGTGTTCTATTATTTATGAATTGCCCTATGCGTGCAGTATACGTCACAACAGAGCTCTCATCTTCTTGCAGGAATCCATAGAGTTGAATTAAATCTTTTTCAACGTCGAGCGCATCACTAATTTTAATATTGACGCCATCGTTTAGCATTTGCTGAAGTAATTGATTTTTGGTATTCAGTAAAGTTTGAAGCTCTTTCCTTTTGGTTAATGATTCCTGACTATAATATAAGTTTATCAATACAAGGTAGCGATCTTGCAGCGCCTGCATTAGGAGCATTTCTTTCTCTTTGCTATAAACTTGATACTGGGCGGGTTTGATGGCCTTTTGCAGCTTCATCTCGCGCCATTTATTGGTAGTTAAACTAATCGAATAATAATCTTCATTTCTTAAATTACCATCTAGGCTATCTCTGGTATTGTTACCATTGAAACCAACCCTTGCCTCCAATTTTTTTACCATCGGCAAATGGTAATCAAGTCCTTGCACAAATGTTTCCATCTGCGAATCGCGCATCACTTTCTCATCGTTAAACGACGATTGTATAATTTGTTCGGGTGTTATAGTTTGAGCTCCCGCATTAATACAGGATATTAGCAATATTAAAAAGAAAAAGGTGGGTAACTTAAACATGCCTAAATTCATTCTAGTTCATCTGAACCAATATTTTTTCCCCTATATAAAAACTGTTGGTAGGGTCCAACTTAATATAAACCTCTCGTCCCCAAGCTCTTATTTCAACAAATTTTCGAAGTCGAAGTGGTAACTCAACCAGGTTAGTTCCATTACCAATTATGATGCCTTTTGCTTTTATATCAGGGCGTGCAGCCGACGCAAGCATTACCGTATCTCCTAAGTTAAAAGGGGTAGCAACACTCTCATGTATAAAACCTGTAACTTTGTTTGGAGTAATACTATTTACACGTACAAGCTCTTTGTATTGAGGAACAATATCATTGGGTAAAACTAAAATAGCTTCCACGATTCCTTCGCAAGGCGAAAGCACAAACATTTTATGCTGCTCCTGACTAAAATAGTTTAAGTCGTTTTTCAACTGGGCAACATGCGCGGTACAACTATTATTATTTGCAACTCTTTGCGATTCGTATGCGTTAAGCTGTTGATTGGTTTTTAATTGTAAGTGTTGTTGCGATTCTTTCAGCGCATCAAGCTCCAGTTGTTTAACATTGTTCTCCATCTTCGACTTACTATCTCCAATAGATTGTAAGAGGTTCTTTTGAATTTGAAGTTCTTGGGTAACAATTTTAATCTGTGCAAGGATTTCGCTTTCCCTGCTATTTTGTAATGCAGTGAAAATGGCAATCTCTTTATTCAATAATTCATTTTTTGAATCACGTTCCACTTCAAGCAAATTAATAGAAGCCAATCGATCTTCTAAATCACGGTCCATTTCACTTCTATGAAGTATTAATAAAGTATCTCCTTTTTTTACTCGGTCGCCTGTTTGAACGCGGCGATCAGTTACGATGGTTGCATATTCCACATTAAGGGAATAGCTCTCAGAGAATGCAATCCCAAAAATCGTACGGCTCCCTTGCGTATTCAAATTGCGCATTATCATGAAGAATATTAGCAAAGCCAATACCCAGAACACATATAGCAGGTTAATCTTTTTCATCAATCGTTAGACGTAAACTCTGTATTTTGTTTGCTGTATTTTCTCACAGTGATGCCTCCTTGTTCGAGTGTTGAAATCATCAATCGGGCATTGCCTTCCTCTTTTAATATAATTACATATTCACATTCTAAAAATGGAGTATTTTCTTTTGTTAACTCATTACGAATACTTTCGTTGGTATACTTTCTACAAAACTCAGCAAGGATATCTTCAACGAGTTTTTCTTTTTCAGGCATTTTGTCGAATCGTACACGCAGATCCCAAATTAGATGATTGCCTAAATAGAAGGGTGTGAAACTTAGAATGATGGCAATGGCACCGAAACCCAGGATGCCTATGATAGCGATTAGAAACACATAGGATCCGCAAGCAATTCCAGTGCTAATAGCTGCAAACATAAAAATGATATCTCTAGGGTCTCGGAAATTAGTTCGAAAATTAAGAATGGTGAGGGCCCCTAATAAACCAAGTCCGGAAGTAATACTGTTGTTAGTTGCCTGAATAACAGTACTTGCAATAATAGAACTAAGGATTAAGGCCTGAACAAAATTGGGCGTCTTAATTGTATTAGGAGTGGTCTTGGTATAGATTACCGCAATCATTACCGAGAGTAAAAACGATAATAAAAAGGTAAAGAAAACCATTTCAAGGGTCGGGTTTTCTATTTTAGAATACAGTGATAAGAACTCTTCCATATTTTGAAACGGCAATTAACATAACTTTAGCGTAATTTACAATTAACAAAAAAAGTTTATGCATACCATTAGGTAGCATCAATTGTTTGATTTTAAATTATTTGATTTTTTCCGACATTCCATTGGAACCATAGAAGCGCTATTAATGTTTTAGCATCATGAATTGATTCCATAAAATTATCAAGTAGTTCAATATTGATTTTTACGATTCGAATATCTTCTTGTTCCGACTCCACCCCCCCGCCATCCGATACTTTTAATGTGCTATTGGTAGTTGCAAAATAGATATTTATTCTTTCTGTTGTCCAGCCCGGTGAAACAAAAACTCGCTGAATGAATTCAAATGATTCTACTTGATATCCTATTTCTTCAAGAATTTCACGCTTCATAGTTTCCTTGGGATCTTCATTTTCTTCCATTGTTCCAGCAACAAGCTCTGTAATCCAGCCATTACCATGAATTGCACTAGGCAATCGAAATTGCTCAATCAACAATATGGATTTTGTATCTGTCTCATACACCAAGGCAGCACATGCATCCCCCTTTGCAGCAACCTCTAAATTTTTATTTGCATTCTCTTTGGTAGAATATCTTTCATGTTGAACTTGATATGCATCAATTTTTAAATATTGATTAAAGACGCGTTCTTTTTCTAGTATTTCAAATTTCATTTTAAGGGGTTGATTTTCTAGGTTGTAATTAAACAAATGTATGAAAAATTGAAGCGGTTAAATGCATCAACACTTTTTCCTAAATTCGCGCATGCTTTCTATTTCCCCTGATTCAATTCCAACCGCCGAATTGCATGCCTTTATGCTGGCTAGTATTGCACCACGCCCAATATGTTTTGCGAGTACCATCGACAGTCAAGGCCGTGCCAATTTAAGTCCGTTTAGTTTCTTTAATGCCTTCGGAAGCAACCCTCCAACCTTAATTTTTTCACCTGCTCGTAGGGTGAGAGATAAAAGTATTAAGCATACCTTGGAAAATGTTTATGAAACAATGGAGGTTTGTATCAACGTAGTATCCTACGATATGGTGCAGCAAGTAAGCCTTGCGAGTTGCGAGTATGAGAAGGGGGTTGACGAGTTTATAAAGTCGGGATTTACCAAGGAACCTTCTGTAAAAATAAAACCATTTCGTGTAAAGGAGAGCCCAGTGCAAATGGAATGTATTGTAAAACAAGTTATAGAAAATGGGCAAGAAGGAGGGGCAGCGAACTTAGTAATATGTGAAATTGTGATGATGCATATTAATGAATCGGTGCTCAATGCGAATGGAAAAATTGATCAGAATAAAATTGATCTCGTAGGCCGCTTAGGTGCCGATAGCTACGTACGTGCAAGCGGGGCCGCTTTGTTTGATGTAGAGAAACCCAATAGAAACAAGGGAATTGGTATTGATGCGCTCCCCGAACGAATTCGAAATTCACATATTCTATCTGGAAATAATTTAGGACAATTGGGAAATATCGAACGACTTCCATCTCCTGAAGAAGTTGAACAAATGAATAATAACAGTGAAATTCGAAACCTTATTTACCGTTTAGAAACCGACCCTGAAAACCTCGAAGTGCAATTGCACTCAAAGGCTAAACTAATGCTCGATGCTGGCAATGTAGCCGATGCCTGGAAAGTACTTATGCTAAGAAACAACTAATTTTTTTCACCCGACTTCGATTTTTAAATTATGAATTTTACCGATACACATACCCATTTATATTCTGAACAGTTTAATGAGGATAGATCATATATGGTGCAACGTGCAATTCAAAAAGGAATAGCCAGTATTTTATTGCCGAATGTTGATTTAACTACTGTTGATGAGATGCTTCAACTATGTAGTGCTTTTCCAAAAAATGTTTTTCCTATGATGGGTTTGCACCCTTGTAATATTGGTGACGATTGGCAAAACACCATGCAAATTATAGAGCAACATCTCAGATACAATTCATATATAGCTGTTGGCGAAATTGGAATTGATTTATTTTGGGATAAAACGAATTTCAATGATCAGCGCGCTGCTTTTACCTATCAAATGATGTTAGCTAAGGAACTACAATTGCCAGTAAGTATACACAGTCGGAACTCAACACTAGAGTGCATTCATATCATAGAACAAAACAAACTATTTACGGGAGGCGTGTTTCACTGTTGGGGAGGTACCCTGGAGCAAGCTCATAAAGTTATTGATATGGGATTCGCTATTGGAATAGGGGGGGTGGTTACATTTAAAAACTCGGGACTGCCCGAAATGTTACGTGATATTGATATTAATGATATGGTTTTAGAGACCGATGCTCCCTATTTAGCTCCGGTTCCATATCGAGGTAAGCGCAATGAAAGTGCGTATATCATAGAGATCGCTCAGAAATTAGCTGAAATAAAAATGTTACCTTTAAAAACCGTTGGAGAAATTACTACGGCAAATGCTGAACGCATTTTTAAAATGCAAGCATATAGTGAAAAGAAAAATCAGATTTCTAAATAATGAACCGAAATATACAACGAGAAGCCAAAGACTTTGGATTTGGTAATGTGCAAAACCAAAGAGTTCGAATGCTCAATAAGGATGGCACCTTCAATGTAATTCGTCGTGGAATGCCCTTTAAGGCATCGTTTAACTTTTATCATTTTTTATTAAATCTATCTTGGGCAAAATTTGTTCTGCTTATCATCGCCTGGTTTACGGCGGTGAATTTAGTTTTCGCTTTTATTTATATGGGCCTCGGTGCTGAGAATTTACAAGGAGTGGATTTGAGCAGCATGCATAACAAATTCCTTGATGCTTTTTTCTTTAGCACACAAACCTTTACTACAGTTGGTTATGGTAGAATAAGTCCATTGGGACTCTCCGCAAATATTATATCTTCTTTAGAAGCTCTTATTGGTCTCATGAGTTTTGCTTTAATAACGGGCTTGCTCTATGGGCGATTTTCTATGCCTGAATCTAGATTGTTATTCAGTGACAATGCCGTGGTAGCTCCTTATCGTGGTATTACCGCCCTGATGTTTAGAATAGCCAACCTGCAAAAAAGTCAATTGCTCGATGTAGAATTAACCGTATCAATTTCATTGTATGAGGATAAAAATGGTGAGCGTGTAAGGTCATTTTATACATTAAATTTAGAAAGGAATACCCTCACATTTTTCCCTACAAGCTGGACAGTAGTACACCCCATTGATGAGAAGAGTCCCTTTTTAGAAATGAATGAACAAATATTCAAAAATTGTGAAGCCGAAATCATGGTTGTTTTCAAAGCCTTCGACGATCGCTATTTCCAAACCATTCATGCTACAAATAGTTACACGATCGATGAAATGGAATGGGGGGCGAAGTTTACAAAGATACTAAGTGTTGAAGATGGGTGGCCAGTGATCGATTTAGGAGGACTGCATAATTTTCAGAAAGTTGATTTGGGTACGAATCAGGAAATTCCAAGCAGAGCAAACAACACAAGTATCACTGAGAACAAAGGTTAATATTTATCATCTTTTTATTTCAAATTAATTTTCACAATCTTCGTTAATTCCCTTTGTTATTAAGTTTCGTATTGTATTTTTGTAAGTATGAAATCTATCAAAATTTTTGCACTCATTGTCATTTATTTTTCTGTTACATCTTTTAATTTTATTAGTAAGCCCACCGAAGATTTGAAATGGATGGGATTTAATGAAGGTTATGCCCTCGCTAAAAAGAAAAACAAAATCGCCATGATTGATTGCTACACCGAATGGTGTGGATGGTGTAAGCGAATGGACCGCGATACCTATAATAATGCGGATGTTCAAAAAAAGATTTACGCCAATTTTGTTCCAATAAAAATCAATCCTGAATTAGATCAAAAATATACGTTGGATGGAAAAGAATATAACGGCCAACAATTATTGGCACTCTTAAGTAATAATTCTTTATCAGGTTATCCAACCATAATTTTTATTATACCCAATGGTAAATCAAATACCATCGAATTAAGTGTAGGATATAGTAATGCAACTGATTACAGCAGAATACTCGATGAAATGCTAGCGAAGAAAAAATAAAGTAATTTTATTCAAGACACTCCTCTGTAGTTTTAACCAAGATGAGCGTTTAATTAGTACATAATCAAGAGTGTTTTTTACTTCTTCGAATCGTAAATATTCTTCTGTTCCATTTATTGAAGTTTATAGTGCGATTCTTCACCTTTTTTCGAAATGATTATAAGCCCGAATAATAATCATACCCTCTTTCAAACCAATAATCTCTTGGCTTATCGTTGCTGAAGAAAATCGTTCCAATTCTTTTCAAATGTTTAATCCCATACTTCACGGGTATGATAAGTCGCAATGGTGCTCCTTGGTTCATTGGAAGTGGTATGCCATTCATTTCATAACATAAAATGGTTTGTGGGTTCAGCATGCTTTTGCGATCGATGCCAACATAGTATTCCTTATCAGGAGTTATTAAACCGGTATAGTATAATTCGGATTCCTTTTGCAAGCCGTATTTCTCAATAAAATCAGAAAATTTCACTCCCCTCCATTGTGTTACCTGATTCCAGCCTTCGATACAGTTAAAGTCGAAAATAATTTCGGTAGCT
>CANLPK010000013.1 GCA_947492885.1 Bacteroidota bacterium | reverse complement strand
ATCAACGAAATATTTATCGCGAAGAATTTTTACCAATTGGCCATTATTCATTTCAGGAACTATCACGGTTTTGAAGTTCTTAAGTATATCACCCAAATTTTTAGGGAAAGGGCTGATATGACGAAGATGCACATGTGAAACTTTCTTTCCTTGATTTAAGGCTTGGCGCACTGCTGTTTTGATTGCACCATAAGTACTACCCCAACCGACAATTAACAAATCGCCCGATTCTTCCCCACTATCCAATTGCTGTAATGGAATATAGTCGGCAATACGATCCACTTTTTCTTGGCGTAATTTCACCATGAATTCATGGTTATCTGAATCGTAACTAATATTACCTGTTATATTTTGTTTCTCGATACCACCAATACGATGTTCCAATCCAGGGGTGCCTGGGATTGCCCAAGGGCGAGCTAATTTCTCATCGCGGAGATAAGGAAGGAATTTATTTTTATCCTCTGAGTTTTTCTCTTTTATTTGAGAGACTTTAATTTCTGGTAGGTCTGACGATTTAGGGAACTTCCAAGGTTCTGCACCATTGGCAATATATCCATCGGTAAGAACAAATACAGGAATCATATGTTGTAATGCAATACGGCATGCCTCGAATGTGGCAGCAAAAGCATCACTTGGTCCGTTGGCTGCTATAATCGCAACTGGGCATTCACCATTACGACCATAATAAGCTTGCATTAAATCGGATTGTTCCGTTTTAGTAGGTAAGCCAGTTGAAGGCCCACCGCGTTGAACATTTATAATTACTAATGGTAGTTCGAACATCGTGGCCAATCCGATGGCTTCGCCTTTTAAGGCAATACCAGGGCCACTCGAAAGAGTTACTGCTAAGTTACCACCAAACGACGCGCCAATGGCACTGGTAATACCCGCAATCTCATCTTCGGCTTGAAATGTTTTTACTCCAAAACTTTTATGTTTACTTAGTTCGTGCAATACATCCGATGCTGGTGTGATAGGATATGCGCCTAGGAACAATGGTAAATTTGCTTTTTGTGCTGCTGCGATTAAGCCATAAGCGGTAGCTTCATTACCTGTGATACTCCGATATTCACCTTTTGCAAGTTTTGCCTTTGTAACTTCATAAGTTACTGCAAAACTTTCGGTGGTTTCGCCAAAAGCATATCCTGCTTTTAGCGCTTTTAAGTTTCCTTCTAAAACCTCTGGTTTTTTCCCAAATTTACTTTGCAAATAACCTTCCGTCGGTTTTGTATCGCGGTTGTACATCCAGAAGAGTAAACCTAATACGAACATATTCTTACAACGGTCGATTTCCTTTACACCCAATCCACTTTCCTTTAAAAGTTCGCGAACCATCTTCGTTACGTCAACACGCTTCACTTGATATTTATCCAGTGAACCATCTGTCATTGGGTTATTCTCTTCTGTTAAACCAGCAAGACGAAGGTTTTTAGGGTCGAAGCCATCCGTATTAAGAATGATAGTACCACCAGCTTTCAATTGCTTTAGGTTCACCGTTAAAGCAGCAACATTCATTACCACCAATACATCGCAAATATCACCTGGAGTATAAATTGCTTCAGAGCTAAAGTGTAATTGGAAACCCGAAACCCCAGGAAGTGTTCCCAAAGGTGCACGAATTTCGGCAGGGAAATCCGGAAATGTAGATAGGTCATTTCCAATCAACGCCGAAGAGTTGGTAAATTGTGAACCCGTGAGCTGCATTCCATCGCCGCTATCGCCTGCAAACCGAATGACTACCGAAGATAATTGTTGTGCATCAGACATAAAACAAATTCAAATTATAAAGATTATTGAGTTCTAGAAAAAGTAGGGCGAAGGTAATACTTTTTGCAATAATTATAGTTGAAAAAAGGGAAGGAAAAAATTGAATTTTTTGTAGGTATCTAGACAAGGCCAAAATGTAATTTGAGTGGCTTTCGGATTTTGGAAAGTGGCTTTGAAAATACTTCCTGATAAGGGTTTTGGCAAGGAACTGTGAGATGGTTCATTGTAAATTAGATTAAAAAACGGAGCTTGAAAACCACTATATTAACTGCAGCAATTTAGCAGAATAATATTTATGATTTCGGTCATGGCATTTCTTGGAATTTTGACTGTGTTGTCAAAAGTATCCTCAAAAAAGAGGTTAACGCAAATTGAACGAAATAGAAAAGTATGAGTTAGAGTAGCATTCGATTAATCAGCAATTGGCTCCTATAGAGGTCAATTATTGATCATGAAACTTAGGTTGCTTAAACCATTCTTCTTGAGGCAAGTTTTTGAAATACTCGTAGGTTTTTTTCAATCCTTCAGCGCGACTTACTTTGGGTTCCCATCCTAGGATTTCTTTAGCTCTAGTGATATCTGGTTTTCTTTGTTTTGGATCGTCGACAGGAAGTGGCTTATAAACGATTTTCTGAGTTGTGCCTGTTAGTTTTATAACTTCCTCTGCAAAATCTTTCAAACTAATCTCATCAGGATTTCCAATATTTACAGGCATATGATAATCACTTAAGAGAAGACGATAAATTCCTTCAACCAAATCATCAACATAGCAGAACGAACGTGTTTGAGAGCCATCTCCAAATACTGTGAGATCTTCTCCACGCAAGGCTTGGCCAATGAATGCAGGAAGTGCGCGGCCATCATTAAGTCGCATACGAGGTCCGTAAGTATTGAATATGCGAATAATTCGAGTTTCAAGGTTGTGATAGGTATGATATGCCATGGTGATGGCTTCTTGAAAACGCTTTGCCTCGTCGTATACACCACGAGGGCCAATTGGGTTCACATTTCCCCAATAATCTTCATTTTGAGGATGCACCATTGGATCTCCATAAATTTCGCTCGTAGATGCGATGAGTAATCGTGCATTTTTTGCTTTAGCAAGTCCAAGGCAATTATGAATTCCAAGAGAACCAACTTTCAAGGTTTGAATTGGAATTTTCAAATAATCAATTGGGGATGCAGGTGAAGCAAAGTGTAAGATATAATGTAAATCGCCAGGTACATAAACAAATTTGCTTACATCATGATGATAGAATTCAAAATTTGGAAGATGAAAGAGGTGCTCTATATTCCTGATATCACCAGTGATTAGGTTATCCATTGCTATAACATGATAACCTTCATTTATAAATCGATCACATAGATGTGAACCGAGAAAACCGGCTCCTCCAGTGATAAGAATTCTTTTTTTATTACTCATATCGCAAACGATTATGTTGCGAAATTACACTTTAGACCTCGTTTTTTTAACATTGAAATTAAGTTCTTTTAAAATTCATTATGGAAAAGTGGAATTAATTTAGAGAATAGCAATTTGAAATAGCAAAACCCTAATTATTGCGTCTTGATACCAAATTAGTACCTTTGAAAATATTCATATTATTTGATTGAAATTTTAGTTCTCCATAACAAAGGTGGGGACTTAAATTCGATTGATTAATTAGTCATAGCATGGAAGCCAATCATACAGAGCACCACCATCACCATAGGCATTTTTTGCAAAATGTAAATAAGGCGTTTATTATTGGCATTGTTTTTAATTCACTCTTTGTAATTACAGAATTTATTGTTGGGTATTATCAATCTTCATTAGCGTTAATAAGTGATGCTGGGCATAATTTATCAGATGTTATTGGGTTGGGTTTTTCACTGGTTGCATTTAAAATGATGAAGGTAGGAGCTAATGATAAGTATACTTATGGTCTCAAAAAATTTAGCATTCTAGCTTCCTTATTGAATGCATTACTATTAATTGTTACTACCATCGCAATTTTTTATGAGGGTATTCAACGTTTAGGGAATCAGGATGAAATACAAGGAACAGTTATTTCAATGGTAGCCTTGGTTGGGGTTTTTATTAATGTGAGTTCTGCATTATTGTTCCTGAAAGACAAGGAGAAAGATTTGAACTTAAAAGGAGCGTATCTTCATTTACTAGGAGATGCTTTGGTTGCTTTAGGAGTGGTTGTAACAGGTGTAGTAATTTACTATACCCATTGGTACTGGCTTGATACTGTTATTAGTTTCTTGATTGCGATTGTTTTGCTTGTTGCAACTTGGCAATTATTGAATGATAGTATAAGATTGGTATTAGATGGCATCCCCAGAAATATTAATTTAGGGAAAGTAAAAGAAATAATTTTGAATACACCTGAAGTTTCTGGAGTACACCACATACATATTTGGGCTATCAGTAGTAATGAGAATGCGATGACAGCTCATTTGGTTTTAAAGGAAAATGATATGCTAAAATTTGAAAGTGTTAAACAACGTATCAAACATCAATTAGAACATATCAATATACATCATTCAACGTTCGAGTTGGAAATGAAAGATTGTGAAGAAGGATGCTAAATAAAAATGAACCCAAAACAAAACTAGCATACAATAAAAAAGCCCTCAAAAGAATTTGAGGGCTTTTAATTTATATTTTTGAGAACTGCAATTATTATGCAGTTTTAGAAAGCATTTCAGCTACAGTTTCACCAAGTACGGCGGGTGATTCACAAACAGTGATACCACATTCACGCATGATTTTCATTTTTGCAGCAGCAGTATCTTCTGCTCCACCTACAATTGCACCGGCGTGTCCCATACGGCGTCCCGGAGGCGCAGTTTGGCCAGCAATAAAGCCTACTACTGGTTTTTTGTTATTGTCCTTTATCCAACGAGCAGCTTCTGCTTCCATGCCTCCACCAATTTCACCAATCATAATGATAGCGTCAGTTTCAGGATCGTTCATAAATAATTCAACAGCTTCTTTGGTAGTTGTACCAATAATTGGGTCGCCTCCGATTCCAATTGCAGTTGATATTCCCAAACCGGCTTTCACTACTTGATCGGCAGCTTCATAAGTAAGAGTTCCTGATTTAGATACGATACCCACTCTACCTTTCTTGAATATAAATCCTGGCATGATACCAACCTTGCACTCATCACTAGTAATTACACCAGGGCAGTTAGGGCCTATTAAGCGAGTGTTTTTGCCGTTTAGATATTCTTTTACCTTAACCATGTCCTGTACTGGAATTCCTTCGGTGATACATACCACAAGGGCAATACCTGCATCGGCTGCTTCCATAATTGCATCGGCAGCAAACATGGGTGGAACAAATATGATACTCACATTGGCTCCAGTATTTTTTACAGCATCAGCTACCGTATTAAAAACAGGTTTATCTAGATGTGTTTGACCTCCTTTTCCTGGAGTAACGCCTCCTACTAACTGCGTTCCGTATTCAATCATTTGCGTAGCATGGAAGGTACCTTCGGTACCTGTGAATCCTTGCACTATGATTTTCGATGACTTATTTACTAAAACTGACATGGTATTTTTTTTTGTGGCGCGAAAATACAAATATTTTCAACATGTGAAGCAAGCGAATCGGTTTGAATGGCTTAAAGAATATGAAAACAAAGCAAAAAGGGGGAGAATTCACCGATAGCTGATTTTAATCAGTCAAATCCACAATTATATTAAATTGCACCTCATTGTATAAGTCTTTATGACTCTAATTCTTTGCATAATACTTCTATTGTCTGTGGTTACTGGAATTTATAGCTTTCGTTTATTTACTAAGGAAAGAAGAGGTTCTTTATTGCTTTTGATTTGTTCAGGGTTTTTATTGAGGTTGGCTTTTATATTATTCGACCCCATCTTAAATATTTGGGATGAATCGTTTCATGCTGTGGTTGCGAAGAACTTCACTAAACATTGGTTGATACCAACATTATACGATGATACTTTAATTAGGCTCCCTACGGGCTGGGTGGAATGTCATTATTGGCTACATAAGCAGCCATTGTTTTTATGGCAGATGGCCATTAGTATTAAACTGTTAGGTCCAACAATTTTAGCAGCACGATTACCAGGGGCTATTTTAGCAAGCATCCAAATAGGTTTACTATTTTCAATTGCAACAAAAATCACTGATCGAAAAGTTGCGTATTATACTGCTTTGATTTATACCATAGCGTATTACCCCCTTGCATTGGTAAGTGGGGCGGCTTGTAATGACCAAAATGATATTTCGTTTGTATTCTATATCACTGCAAGCATATGGGCGTATTTGAATTATCTCGAAACGAAAAGTTGGAAATGGGCTTTGTTTGTTGGGGTTCTCGCCGGCATGGCAGTTCTGGTGAAGTGGCTAGCTGGTTTATTAGTATTCTTAGGTTGGGGTTTGTCGTTGGTTTTCATGAAGGAGTTTAGGCTTCATTGGCGGCGATACTTGCATCTTTTACTGGCAATAATAGCTTGCGTAATGATATTCTTACCATGGCAGATTTACATCCTAAAAACATATCCTGTATTGGCCTCGGAGGAGTTTCAACTCATTTCAAAACATTTTACTGAAGTAGTAGAATTGCATGAAGGTCCTTGGTATTTCTATTTGGAAGGACTGCAGATTTTATATCCCTTTTACAAGCATCTAGGAGCAATCATTATTCTTATAAGTCTTTTAGTTTTGTTTCCTAGAATGAAAAACAAGCATCATCAAATTCTTGTATTTAGTTCAGTGATTTTCGTTTATGTATTCTTCTCATTTGCGGCTACCAAAATGACCACCTTTGTGTTTATAGTAAGCCCATTTATCTATTTGTCGCTTGGATATTTGATGACACAATTGACCGATAGAATTAATGTATTGAGACGGCCGCTACTTTTTTTTTCAATAATACTTTTTTTAATATTCAAAGGGATCAATATTCGTCAAACATTAGCAGACCACTTTAGTCCATTGAAGCTAAGCCAAATTAAACAAACGCAGCATAGTATATCAGTATTGCAAGACAGATACAAAGGAAAGGAAGTTGTGATTTTTGGAGTTGGATATTTGAATGCTACTCAGGTTTTATACTTCACCGATTTAATAGTGTATACAGTAGTTCCTAATACAGAACAAATTGAATTGCTTTTGCAAAATCATAAAAGCCCAGTTATTATTGATAATGGGAACCTTCCTGATTATATTTTAAATGATAAACGGATTGAAATAATAAAGGATGTGAAATTCCCTCAGTACTAATCGATGGCTTTTTTCTTTCTAAAGAAGCTCCATTCGAAACTTTCTTCAAAGGTGAAGTACACCACATAAGAAAAACCAAAAAACAACATAAGATGAAATGGAAACAATCCAAAGTCGTTCAGCTTAAATGCTAGATATAATGCATATCCAAAATAGGCCACTGCACCTAGCTCTAAAATAGTTACTGGCTTCAAATTAATTTTTACATATTTATTCGTCTGCCAGTTTCTATTTCCTTTAAGTAAGTGAAACTTTGGAGTTCGAACGAATGCTGATTTAAATCCAAGAATACCTGACATGAAAGCCAAGGAATTATGTAAACTCATACCCATGGCAGTACTAAGGAATAGAATAAAATCAACAAAGAATTCGAGTGCATTAACTTCACGATGAAGGCTTTGGCGCTTATTGCTGATCCAGTAAAACATACCTAAAATAAAGAAACCGATAACACAAACACTTGCCAATTCAAAGAACCATTTTAACTCAGGATGTTTCGCCTTTACATATAAAAGAGGAACGCTTAAAATTGCGGTACTGATTACGCAAACAAAATTGAAATTCCCCAACAAATGAAATGTTGAGTGAACCTTATGAGCCAAGGAAATTTTAGAAGCATAAACCTTTCCTAAAATTTTCTTGGTAGTTTCTGCACTACCTTTATTCCAGCGATATTGTTGGCTTTTCCAAGCATCCATTGTTACTGGTAATTCGCTTGGGCTAGCTACTTCTTCCAAATATTTGAATTGCCAGCCTTTGAGTTGTGCTCTAAAGCTCAAATCCATATCTTCGGTGATTGTATCGCTTTGCCATCCACCCGCATCTTCAATGCAGCTTTTACGCCATATACCACTAGTACCATTGAAGTTCATAAAATATCCTCCACTATTTCTACCCGTTTGTTCAACAGTAAAATGGGCATCTAAACCAAAGGCTTGCGACTTAGTGAGTCGGGAGTAATTGCGATTGATATGGTCCCAGCGGGTTTGAATTAATCCAATTTTTGCATTATCGAATTCACGTAAAGTACGTTTAAGGAAACTAGGTTCGGGTAAGAAATCGGCATCAAAAATGGCAATGAACTCGCCTTTGCAAAATTGCATTCCGTATTTTAGGGCGCCGGCCTTATAACCGTCTCTGGAAGTACGACGTACATGGGTAATATCAATTCCTCTTTTCTGTATTTCAGCCACTTTATTAGCTATCAATGCCACAGTTTCGTCGGTGCTATCGTCTAGTACCTGAATTTCCAATCTGTCGTGTGGATAGTCAATCTTAGAACAATCTTCAAGTAGATCTTCTACAACATAGAGTTCATTATAAATAGGTAATTGAATTGTAACATATGGGTAATGTTTCAATTCTTGAGGTTCTTGATATTTTTTATCACGATGAGCTTTTAAATAGAGGTATATAAGATGTGCTTGAATAAAAGCAAAGCACAGAATAAAGACCATGAGCAATGAGTAAATAATGATAATTGTATAAATCATGTAAGAGGTAGAAAAGTTTGCAAAAGTAAGTATTGCTGAGCGAATGTGCGAAAGAAATACGAAAATCAATATATAGGCTAAAATGCCTCTCCTAAATTGAATGAGAAGCCTTGCGCACCATATTTTCCAACCGAATAAGTAAGTACAAGATGTGTATTAGAGAATTTATTGGTAAGCATCCTAATTCCACAACCTGCGCCAGGAAGCATTGGATCGAATTGGTTATTGGCTTTATTTGAGACATACATCATATTGGCGAAAATTACACCTGCAAAAAGTCCGTTTCGGGTAAGTTCAAAGCGGTATTCTGATTCAAGGTATACCATATTCTTCGAAGTATATCTGCCTTGACGATATGCCCTAGAGGTATTCGCCTTAGTATCCCAACCATTGCCTGGTAAATCGAAATAGGGCTGATTGCCATTAAGAGTAAACAGGTTATAGCTCCAGAATGCAAGCACATTCCTTGAATTGGATGGGATAGTAATATATTTTCTTAAATCGATTAATAAAGACGACCAATTGGCGTTGCTTCCTAAGCGTTTATTATTTACGCGATAGATAATATTTGCAAAGTAACCCTTGGTTGGATTATTGGCATTATGGCGAGGATCATACATTAAATTTAATGTTATGCCTGAAGAAATTGTTTTTAATGGAAGCCCATAACTGCGAATTTCTTGATTGATATATCCTTTATTGGATTTGTCGCTAGAAATATCCCAATGATAATCGAGATTGTAGCCAATACCAGCTAATAAATCGGGTGCAAACCGACGCATGACTAATTGATAAAATCGCAAAAAATTATAGTTAACTAATTCCCCATCCGTATTTTTCGATTTTCCTCCAAGTCCGTAGGCTTTGGTTGAATATTTCATAAATCGCCAATCACCAAGAATATTATATCGATTATTATGCAGCCAAATATTACTAATAACTGGAAATATGAATTGCTTGAACTGGGTGTATTCTAGGATGAAATCGACAGAAGATATTTTTATATTTGAGTCTTTACTTGTATAAAATGAGGCATTGTTGGTGCATACTCCCGAGAAGCCTTTCTGCTGGGCATAACCGAAGCCAGGAAGAATTGACCAAAATATTCTAGGAGGTTTACCTGCAATAGAATCCGCTTTGCGTTGGGCACGGCTCTTAAAAACCGACCGCCCGATATCATATATATCTTTTCGGTATTTATAAGTGCTATCATTCTGTGCTTTTACAGTAAAGCCTATCAAAATAATTGTTATAAATAAAATAGGTCTCAATATTTAGGAGCTGAGTGATTTCCTGCAGTTTTGAAATACTCTTTCATGTATTTTCCTTTTATTCCTGCTCGGAATAATGAGTAAATACCGGCAAGGAAGAGTTCCATTGAGCTTCTGAATGTTGCATTATAGAAACGGCGTGCAGAGGTTTTTACGTATACTCCTTTCAAAAGTTTAGCTTTATAGAATGGTAGGGCATCTACACCATATTTATAGTCTTCGAAAATCATATCTTCATTAAATCCTCCCACTTTTTCATGAATTTCTTTGCATGAAAAAATGGAACAGCCGTGCATAGCTGGTTTAAAAAGTCGGAGTAATGGCAAATATAAATTGGAATAATTCCAATACATGAAACGATATTTCAGATTCTTTTCGGTGGCATAAATTTTTGTGCCTGCCAGCTTTATATTATTGTTCAGAATACGATCAAGGAAGGCCTCTTTCAAAAAATTATCAGGTAGCACTACATCGGCATCCAAGAATAGCAAGTGCTCAAATTTGGCAGTTCGTGCACCAATATTTCTTTGAGCTGAAATATTTCTAATCTTATTTGATACAAAAGTTATTGGAAGGTTTCTTGTAGTTCTGTATTTTTCGGCAACTCCCGAAGTATCATCATCAGATCCGGAATCGGCGATGACGATTTCATATGTAACTCCTTGTTGTAATGCGATACTATCGAGTAGTTTGGGCAAGTATTGCTCTTCATTAAGGGTGCATATAACGATTGAAAGCATGACAAAAAATTAAATTAGAATGGATTAACTATATGAAGGCACTGTTAAATCGTTATCGAATTGATCATGATGCATTAGTTCTTTCGACTTATTGTGTAAATGAATCAAATGCGATTTTACACCTCCAAAAAAGGAGAATGATTTATACCAATCGAGATGAAATTCTTCAAGAGTTGTTCGGATTATTCGAGTCAATTCAGGATAATGCACATGTGATACTTCTGGGAAAACATGATGTGCAATATGCAAGTTAAATCCACCGAAAAGAAAATTGGCAATTTTATTTTCGGGATTAAAGTCAATGGTAGTAATGATTTGATGTTTAATCCAAGATGTTGCAAAAACAGGCACATTGGGGTCGGCATCGAAATAATCTACCTCTTGAACATGATGTGAAATGAAAAATGTAAATGAAAGGTAGATGGATAAGAAAAAGTGCATCATTAAGAATGCATAGATAGTTTGAGATAGAGAAAAATCGGTAAAATAAGCAGGAATTAAAATAAAATTCACAACATAAAGAACTTTAATTGAGATTAGCTTAACCCACTCGAAAAATGGAATTTTAATGATTTTAAGATTGCCATGTGTTTTACGAAAAAATGCAGCGAAGTCTTGAACGAAAATATAGACTAGAGAAAATATACCATACAAAAATGGGGCATAAATATGTTGATATTTATGAAACCAATACACCTTTTGATTCTTGTTAATTAGTAGCAATGGAGTTAGGTCCATATCCGAATCGTTTCCGTTAATATTAGGGAAAATATGATGCGAGAAATTATGGCGCATTTGCCAAAAGTATCCGCACATACCTTGTAGGCCGAATACCAACTGGAAAATTCCATTATCCAGGCCTCTCTTGCCAGTAAAGCAGTGATGAGCAGCATCATGACCCACATTTATCCCAAGGGTTAAAAAAGAAAACCCGAGCAACAAATAAGACCCAAAAAGCATAGGAAATGACACTGAATGCATCACCAAATAGTACGAAAATGCCACTAAAAGTGACAAACTTATAAATTTAAACCACATAAATCCGTTGGCCGATTTTTTGGCTTGAACGGTTGCAAAGTATTTGTCAGCACGGCTTCTAATCGTCTTAAATACCAACTCCGTATCCTTCGTTTCATACTTAAGCTTTTTCTTCTCGTAGGTTTGCATAATTTAAAATTAACTTAACAAAAATAACAAAAAAAATGTTACACAAGTCCAAAACTTCAGTTGAGCAAAATAGTAGTTATTTCATATTATTCAACAGGTTCTATTTTGAAAAGTTCAGGGTGCTGATCTTTTAATCTTAGTGCTGCGTCTGAACAAAGTTGTCTAAACAAAAAAGCATCTTGAATTTGCAAGAAAGCTGCATCATTATTTAGTTTAAGATCATGCTCGGCGCCATTAATGTTTTCTTCTGTTTTATAGAACAATTTATTCCCATCGAACATACTAGTAATCACTCGTTCCTTTATCTGTTCAGAGAAATCTCCTTTAACACCTTTCATCTCCGTGTCGATAATTTTAAGAATGGTGCCTGCAACAAAATAACTCTCAGAAATAAACTGTGATTTCTGACTGCGTTTATCAATCATAATAATATGTGTAACATCGAAGCTTTCCGTTGTTTCAATTTTGCAATCAATACTATCGAAAGAGAAGCCAAAGACAAATCGAGTATAGTTTTTTAGTGATCTAAGATAAATCGTTAAACTTTCTATGGTGTTTTTTTCGCCATCTTTATCATATTTAACTGCAGCGTCATTCGCTTTGAGTAACTGGGAAATTTTAGTTGGTATTTTTACTTCTAGTTGGGCATCTAAATTTGTTACTTCTCGATTGTTTCTGTAGTCGAAGAAGTTATTGAAGGTAACTTTAATTTTTTCTTTTGAAAGGATATCACGAACCGAACCTTGGGCTGTATGGGAACAATTTGAAAGGCTTACTCCTAAGAAAATAAATATATAAAGGGTGTAATTTTTCATGATTAGTTAAATGGTATATTTTTTAACGATTTCTTCAGGTATATGTGCAGAACGCATAGTTTTTAGGTCGATCATACTATATTTGAACCAACCATTACATGATAGTTTACCGCTCTTTTTATTATTAATAGTAAACTGAACCTCAACGAGATTTTTATGAAAGTTTTCCACCCAAGTGGTAACCTCAGCGATATCATTAAGATGCAATGGCCGTTTAAATTGCATAAAACTATCGGTCATCACCCAACCAAAACCTGCTTTAATGAAGTCTTCCATACTAAACCCATAACATCTTTCCATTTGGTCGTATCGAGCATAAAGCACATAATCCATATATTTACTGCTATGCAAATGTTGATTGAGGTCAATATCATCTGGGCGGAGTGTAATATCTGTACGAAATTTTGATTTATTAAGAACCATACTTATTATTTTGCAGCATGCAACGTTTCAAAAATAGCATTTTAGTTTTAATCCAATTACTTGTATTGCACTTAGGTGCTCAGAATTTTACTGTTAGCGGGTATGTAAGTGATCAAAAGGATGGAGAAAGTTTAATAGGTGTTACCGCTTCATGTCCTTCACTTAAAAAGGGTACTGCCACCAATGGATACGGTTATTATGCACTTACTTTTCCAGCCGGCACGTATGAAATTGTTTTTAATTATCTTGGCTATATTTCTCAAAAGCAAACAATATTGTTGGATAAGAACATCGCATTGAATGTGAAATTAATTGAAAACAGTAATCAATTGAAGGAGGTAGTAGTTACCGGATCTGACAGCAAAGGGAAGCAACAAGTGCAGAGCACTGAAATGGCAAAATTAAATATTCCTATTGAGTTAATTAGGAAAGTGCCGACCTTGTTTGGTGAGAGCGACCTAATAAAGGTTTTGCAACTCATGCCAGGTGTTAAAAGGGGTGTTGAAGGTACCACAGGGATGTACGTAAGGGGAGGAGGGAATGATGAAAATTTGATTTTATTGGATGAAGCTCCAGTGTATAATACCGGACATTTACTAGGATTTTTCTCTGTTTTTAATAGTAACTCTATTAAGGATGTAAGCCTTTATAAAGGAGCGTTTCCTTCACAATATGGAGGCCGCCTATCATCAATCTTGGATATTAAAATGAGGGAAGGAAATGACAAGAAATTCTCTGCGCAAGGAAGTATTGGAATTATCGCGAGCAACCTCACTATTGAAGGTCCGATTTTGAAAGATAAATGTAGTTTTATAATAAGCGGACGTAGGACTTACCTCGATAAGGTGATAAATTTATTTAGCAAGCAGAACTTGTTTCCGTATTATTTCTATGATTTAAATGCCAAAATAAATTACAAGCTAAGTGATAGAGACCGCATCTATCTTAGTAGCTATTTTGGGCGAGATGTTTTGTCGGCCTCTAGCTCTGGCAGCGATTCATTGAATGCTGGTATTAATTCATTCGTAGGCAATTTTACTGTGACGGCAAGATGGAATCATGCATATAAAAACAGCAAATTGTTTCATAATATTTCATTGATACAATCGAATTTCAAGTATGATATTAGTGGGAAAGTATTAAGCAATAGTGTCTTGGTGACTTCCAAAATTCAAGATTTAGGAGTGAAGGCCGATTTTCAATATAAGCCAACTGTATTACATGATATTAAGTTTGGAGCACTCTTGATAAATCATTTGTTTCGACCTAATGTAGTAAGTACGCAGGGTGATATTTCTAAGTTTTTAGCTTCTCGTGAAGGAACTAAAATATACAATCAGGAAGTTAGTTTTTATGGTAATGATGATTATGATGTAACAACAAAATTGAAGATTAATTATGGTTTGAGACTCTCCTCGACCTTGGTAACCAATAAGTTGTATGCAGGTTTAGAACCCCGCTTCGCCGCGAAATATAAGATTAGCGAAAACAGTTCAGTTAAAGCGGGATACGCAAGAATGAAGCAATACCTGCATCTTGTAAGCAGTTCTGCCATTTCATTGCCTACCGATTTGTGGTATCCAGTAACAAAAAATGTGAAGCCTGGTTCTAGTGATCAGGTGAGTGCTGGATATTATAGGTATTTGGAGAAGAAGAAAATCAATCTTTCTGCTGAAGTCTACTATAAATGGCTGAATAATCTAATCGAATATAGAGAAGGAGCTAATTTGATTTTGAATGATAATTATGAGAGTCAATTAGTTACTGGAAAGGGCACTTCGTATGGGTTTGAGCTTTTATTACAAAAGAATGAAGGGAAATTAAGCGGTTGGATTTCCTATACCCTTGCTTGGAGTAATCGCACATTTCCTGAACTAAATTCAGGCAGAACATATTATAGTAAGTTTGACAGAAGGCATGATTTTGCAATTGTTGCTAATTATACTATAAGCAAAAGGTGGTCAATTTCGGCCGATTGGGTGTATAGTTCAGGTGCGCCATTTACAGCTCGTACCTCTCAATATTTGATGCCCAATCCAACATTCACGAGCATAGATATTTTGCCTGTATATACCAGTAAGAATGCCATTCGACTGCACGCTTCTCACCGTTTGGATATTGACATTACTTACAAAAGCAGAATTTATAGCAAATATAAGGGGGAATGGCATTTCGGGGCATATAATGTATATAACCGCGCCCAACCTAGCAGGATTCAGATTGTTCAGAATACCGACAATACTGGATATCATTATGAGGAACGGGGTATTTTTGGAATCATCTATTCGGTAGCGTATAATTTTCAATTTTAATTAACATGAAACACGTAATATATTCCTTCGTGATTTTGACACTTGTCGCTTCATGTACTAAAACAAAACCACTAATAATTACATTGCCAGCATCGGAACAGAAGTTAGCTATTTCCTCCGTTGTTATACCTGGAAATATTTTGGCAGTCTCGGTAAGCTATAGTTTTAGTGCATTAGAGAATTCTAAAGATAGCATGGGAAACAATGTATTTGACTCCACCCTCTATCAGCAATTTTTAGTATCGCATGCACTGGTTACCATTTCATATAATGGGAAAACAGATACCCTAAGTAAACTTGCGCCAGGCATATATGCTTCAGCAGGTGTACTTCAATTAGTAAATGCAAATTATACCTTGAATGTGTATGATAGTGCCACTCAACTAAGAGTATTTGCAAATAGCACGATGTTACAAAAGGTGAATTTTGACTCGTTGTATTTTGAGAAAGAAAAGACAGCCAGCGATACAACATTGAAAATTCATTTTAGTGTAGCTGATAATTTATCAGAAGAAAATTATTATATGGTAAGTTATTTTAATTCGGCGGCATCTCCAATATACAATTCGGTATTTAGTAATCCCAATAAAAATAAATTTGTATTGGTTGAACTGTATAGTGATAAAGTAGTTGAAGCGGATGGTAAAATTAAAGTAGACAAGAATTTTTTCATCCCGGATGAGAATGATACCTTGATTATTGAACTAGCCAATATTAGCAAAGGTTATTATGAGTTTTTATCGGCGTATAAGAAAAGCAATCAATTGATTTATCAACTTCTTGGTGAACCCGTTAACCTTCCAACGAATATTAATATTGGATATGGTTATTTCAGCACATTCAACCCTAGCTTTAAGATTGTAGATTTAAGTAAATTATAAACAATTTTTAACCTCAATTTGACAAACAACTTTTATTTAACCGAGATTGAATAGCATACCTTTGCGTTACTTATACTTGCCCACAATGAAATTTATAAAAATCTTTCCAATACTTGTATTGTTTATTGTTAGTATTGGCATACAAGCGCAAACAAAGCAACCAACAAAGGATGCGAAGCCAAAGGCACCTGTTAAAAAGGAAACTAAAGCTGATCCAAAGAAACCAACGGTAGCCCCAGCCAAGAAGGCAGAGAACAAGCCTGTAGCAAAAAAGGATGAAGCAAAAACTACCGATCACAAGAAAAAGCCTGAACCCAAGAAGGTGGAGGTGAAGAATGATGATGTGAAGAAAGATGCGAAGGCCAACAGCGGTTCTCAAGGCCCGAATGGCGAAAAAATTCAAGTGGGTCCCAAAGGAGGGCGATACTATATCAATAAAAACGGGAATCGAATTTATGTTGATTAGCCTTTTTCGATTTAATCTCTACCAAGCTTAATTTAGCTGCACTCTTTTTTTAAGCCGAAATTTGTCTATAAAAGACTGCTTTATTAAGCAATGTAATTTTTTTTACTTTTTTATGACAAACCCATAGCAGTTGCACATTCTACAATATACTACATTCATAAAAAAAACGGTTTATAATTTCGTGATTTGTGCCAAGTTTAACAAATTAAGTCTATTAAATTTGTTTCTTTGTAATGCAAAAAATAGATGCCTTCTAAACTAACGAACGCATTGCCTTAAATTGTTATCTATGAAAAAGCTCTATCTAATACTTGCCTTTTTAATTTGCGGATTTTTTACTTCAAAAGCACAACTTCGCTTTGGTAATGAATGGATAAATTTCAATCAAGAATATTATAAAATAAGTGTTTTTAAGGAAGGGATATATCGTATTGATTACAATACCTTAACCAATGCGGGAATTAGTGTTGCCAATATTAACCCGAAGAATCTACAATTGTTTTTTTTAGGATCAGAACAGTTCGTATTTGTTAATGGGGAGTCGGATAATAGTTTTGATCCAGGCGATTATTTGGAATTCTATGGGAAAAAGAATGATGGCATTCCTGATGTGCCACTTTACCGTACTCCTCAAGAACAACCGCATACATTATTTAGTTTATACACAGATACAAGTTGCTACTTCTTGACTTGGACTTCATCAAACCCTGGACTTCGTTATGCAAAATTTAATGATACTGCTTATAGTGCTTACGCTCCAGAAGTTTACTTTATGCATACCATTAATACTGGATATTATGAAGCATTCTATGAAGGGGTTCCTATTTTAGAGTATGGTTCGCTTTCCGAATACAGTGAAGCTGAAGGTTGGTTAGGTGGGTTATATAAAAGAGGTAATACTGCCAATCGCGATATTCCTACTCCATACTCATTTGCAGCTGGAGCCTCGGCTTTTGTAAGCTTGCTTTGGTATGGAAGAAGCGATGCTGATTTAGTGGCACCTCAAACGAAGAATCACCATACTGTATTGAGAGTAAGTCCCAACAATACAACTTATCGCCCCCTTATCGATACTACATTTAAAGGATATCAAACACTGAGAAAAAATTTCATATTACTGAATTCAGACATCGGAATTACAACAACACGATTTCAGTTTTTCCTTCAAAATGATTTAGGCGTAATAGCCGACAATCAATGCGTAGGAGGAATCTTTTTAACCTATCCACGTTTATTTAATCTTGGCAACAGTTCTAAATTCGCATTTAATTTCACTGGATTGCAAGCAGGCACTTCTAGTTATATTAACTTTATTAATTACCCTATAGCGAAGAATAGCCCTATAGTTTATGATAAAACAAATCACCTCCGAATTGGTGCTACCGCCATTAGTGGTAGTTTGAAATTTATCTTACCCAATGCAAATAGTTTAAAGGAGATTTATATTAATGATACTACTGATATTATTACTGTGGGTGCTATGGAGAAAACGCAGTTCATTAATTTCAACATGTCAACTTCAAATTATGACTATTTGATAATTACAAATGAAAAATTAATAAGTGGAGCCAATGATTATGCCACCTATAGAACATCTACTGGATATAAACCGTTGGTAGTAACATCCAAACAATTGTATAATCAATTTTATTATGGGCTGCATCATCCAATGGCGTTAAGAAATTTTTGTGATTATGCACTTGAACAATCGGTTACTGCCCCTAAGTATTTATTACTATTAGGTAAAGGGCAATTACATTATTTGGTGCGAACGGATACAATAGGTTTTAATTATGATATGGTTCCAACCTGGGGTACTCCAGGATCCGATTATATGATCACCTCAGGCTTGAAAGGTACTGTATATCAACCTGCGATTCCAACGGGAAGGGTAGCGGCGCAAACAAATACGAACATTCAAAACTATTTAAATAAAGTAAAGGAATATGAGTCGACTCCGGCTCAATTGTGGCAAAAAAATGTATTGCATTTGGCAGGAGGACGAGATATTGTGGAGAACACTAATTTCGCGGCCTATTTGAACGGGTATAAACCAATCATTGAAGGGCCACATGTTGGTGCCGTTACCAAACTTTATTCGAAGGATCAGTCAGTATCAGTAAGTACTGGATTAAAATCATTTATTCAAAAGGACATTGTGAATGGTTTAGGGCTATTAACCTATGTTGGCCATGGTGCCTCGGATATCTTGGAAATTGATTTTGGAGGTCCTGAAGAGATGAGCAATAAAGGAAAATACCCGATGATGCTTTTTAGTGGATGTGTACTTGGTAATAGTTATACCAAAGGGTCATTGGGAGAGCGATTTATCCTGTATCCTAATGGTGGAACTGTAGGATGGATTGCCAACAGTGGCTATGGTTTTACCAGTGAATTGGATGCATTTAACAGGGCGTATTATGATAATATTAGCTTAAAGAACTATGGTAACGGAATTGGAGATATCATAAAACAATGTATAGCCGATTATCAAGATGTTTCAGGTAATAATATTTTCAATGTAATTCATGCCCGGCAATTTGCATACGAAGGTGATCCTGCATTGAGATTGTACTTTAGAGCCCAACCGGATTATACAATCGCAAATATTTTTGTGAGTCCAAGAGAAGTTACAGCCTTGTCGGATTCCTTTGCGGTAGCAGTTGTGGTTAATAATCTGGGGAAAGCAGTATCCGATAGTTTCAATATTACATTGAAACGAACATTGCCAGACAATAGTGTCGTTCTAATACCTGCTATAAGAAAAGTTGCCACTTACAATACAGATACCGTTTACATCTGGGTAAAATCCAAAGATATTAAAACTAAAGGTATCAACTATTTTGAAGCCACAGTGGAATCTAATAATGAAATTATTGAGAGTAATGAAAATAATAATAAGTTGTCGATTCAGTATTTCATGCAGGCTGAAGGGGCTCAAATAATTTCACCAAGTATGTACGCCATCGTTGGTAAGAAACCGTTTCAACTCAGAGCACAATCGAGCACAGTGAATGGTGCCGCCGAAGATTTTATTTTCGAAATAGATACCAATGTAAATTTCAATTCTCCATTTAAAACTACTTCAGCTATAATTTCTTCTAATTTCATTGCTGTATGGGAGCCACCTTTCGTTCCTACTGATAGCACTGTATATTATTGGAGAGTGAAACTTGCCAATGCAGTAGGAACAGATGCATGGGAAAGTTCTAATTTTATTTTTATTGAGAATTCACCGGGAGGATGGGCCCAGAAGCACTTTCAGCAATTTAGCAAAATACAAAGTACATCATTAATTAGAGATACTACTACGCGTACATTCAATTTTGTAAGAGTAACTTCATCATTTTATAGTTTAACTACCTTTGGACAAACGGGTTCATCGGTAAGAACAGCCAATGTGAATTATTGGCCAACTCGATATGGAACTATTGGAGACGGGATTGCAATCATTGCCTATAATCCCGATAATGAGAGTAGATTTTCGTATACAAGTCAGTTTAACCCTGCTGTTCAAGTCCCTAATCCATTTGGTGGTGGGGTTGTAACCATAATGCCAAGTGGGTCTTATTTCTTCAATACAAACAATGTTGGTAATGCTAACTACCAGGCGATAAGAGATTCATTACGCAATCATATAAACCGGATTCCAAATGGGTATCATATTTTTATTCATAATGGGACTAAGACGGGTATTGAAAATTGGGATACGGCACTTGTAAATGCATTTAAAAGAATTGGAGCTAATAAAGTTTCTAATGTAAGAGAAGGTTGGCCATATTATTTAATTACTAAAAAGAACCTAAAACTAGGCGATGTTTTCTATGAAGAAACCGCTGATACCGTGAATGGGATTGCGGGCCCACCATTATCTCAAAAATTAGAGAAGTTCACTCAGATTTATCCATTGATAAAAACTGGAAGTATGAGTAGTGAGTGGATTTCAGGTGCATCAAAATGGCATAAGGTATTTGTTTGGACCAATGGTTCGGATAACAAGAAAGATGCATTCGAATATCAAATTATTGGATTGTCGAGTTCACAACAGGAAGTAACTTTATTTAGTCACATCAAAGCAGATAGTTTTGACATTAGTAGTGTTCTTGTTTCCCAGTTCCCTACTATTAAAATTGTCATAAACTATTATGATGATTCATTGCGAACAGCCATGCAATTGAAACATTGGATGGTGACTTTTGATGAACTTCCAGAAGCCAGTGTGAATACGAATTACAAATACTTCTTTTATAAAGATTCATTGCAAGAAGGTGATAGTATCCGATTTAATTTAGCCTTTCAAAACATTTCCGATTATGGATTAGATAGCATTGATGTTCAAGTTAAATTATTGAATAATCAAAATTTTGAAGATACCTTGATGACCACAAAACTGAAGTCATTACCAGCGGGTGATACGCTTGAATTTGGTGCCTCATTCCCTACTATTGGCCGAGAAGGACAAGTGAGACTGCAGATAATATTTAACCCTGGTGTGCAAATAGAGAAAACTTATAGTAATAATGTGTTTCAGAAAAACATTTTCATTCTGCGTGATAAGATAAATCCATTACTAGACGTTACCTTCGATGGAGTGCATATTAATAACAATGAAATTGTAACACCAACACCTACCATCTTGATTGCTGCTACCGACGAGAACAAATTAAGATTGCTGAATGATACACAGTACTTTAAAGTGCTCCTTCGCGACCCTCAAGGCAATACACAGCGTATTAATTTGAATTCGTCTTTTATTACTTTTACTCCAGCTGATAGTATTAAGCGCAAGGCAACAGTTGAGTTTAAGCCGGGCCGATTGGCCGATGGGATTTATACATTACAGGTAAATGTAAATGACGCTTCAGGAAATATAGCGGGAGTGAATGATTATAGCATTAATTTTGAAGTAATTAGTAAGGCTACTGTTACTAATTTTTATCCGTATCCAAATCCAGTAAACAATGCCATGCGTTTTGTCTTTACACTCACTGGAGAAAGTATACCTGATGATATCAAGATTCAAATTACAACAGTCACGGGAAAAGTTGTTAAAACTATTACGAAACCCGAATTGGGCACAATTCATCTGGGTAATAATATTACTGATATAGTTTGGAATGGCACTGATGAGTTTGGTGATAAACTTGCATCAGGAGTATACTTATATAAGGTAATCATCACTGACAAAAAGTATAATTATACACTACGCGCTACTGAAGGAGATGCCTATTTTAAAAATTCAGAAACGGATCTAAATAAAAATATTGGCAAAATTTATTTGCTTCACTAGGTCTAATTAGGGCTCTTTTTCCTTTTTATTTTTTCCTCGAATTTTATTAGATTTGCTAGGTAACTGCGCATGTATAATTGCATGCACGTTGCATAAATAAAATACACTTATGGAATCTAATAAACACATCTCAATCAATGCGTGGGCTGACGACGATCGACCACGAGAAAAGCTTCTTGCAAAAGGTAAAGGGGCACTTAGTAATGCCGAACTTTTAGCACTTCTTATTGGCAATGGCACGCGTAATGTTTCGGCTGTTGCGCTTTGCCAACAGATACTTAATTTAGTAAATAATGATATCGTTGCCTTAGGTAAACTTTCAGAGCACGATTTAATGCAAGTAAAGGGAATTGGCCCAGCTAAGGCCGTTACTATAAGTGCAGCAATGGAGCTGGGGCGTAGACGCCGGTCCTTTGAATCTCCAATGAAAAGCCGATTAACAAGACCCAAGGAAATATTTGAATATTTCAATCCCGAATTTGAAAATCTAAATCATGAGGAGTTTTGGATTATTCTCCTCAGGCGAAATTTATCAATCATCAAAAAGGAAAGAATAAGTATTGGAGGATTGCATGGTACCGTGGTAGATGTAACCAAAATAATGAAGCAGGCAGTGGAGAATGAAGCGTCTTCGTTAGTGCTGGCACATAATCATCCATCAGGTAATTTGAGCCCGAGTTCTCAGGATTTAGATATCACCAAAAAGATTGTTGATGCATGTAAGATATTTGGAATTTCTGTGTTGGATCATTTAATTATTACCGATCAAGGCTTTTATAGTTTTGCAGATGAAGGGCAGCTATAGATAAAAATAAAATTTAGTTTGGTAGTTAGTGAAAGTTTGTAATTTTGATTTCAAATTAAAAGTCAATATGATGCTTTCACGTGTAATTCCTTCCACCGACGAATTACTGCCCGTTATAGGCCTGGGGACATATAAAAACTTTGATGTTGAATATACTCCCGACGCAGCCTCCAACTTAACAGCAGTGCTCGACTCAATGAATCAATTAGGAGGGACACTAATTGATTCATCACCCATGTATGGCAAATCGGAATCAATGATAGGCCAATTAACAAGCCTTATGCCTGCCAAGAATGATTTTTTTTATGCAACCAAAGTGTGGATCAATGGGGCAAGCGACGGAATTAAGCAGATGCAACAATCGATGCAATTAATGAATCGAGAAACCCTCGACTTAATTCAAGTTCATAACTTACTTGATTATAGAACGCATTTGAAAACACTTAGACAATGGAAGGAAGAAGGAAAGGTGCGTTATATTGGAATTACCCACTACACAACCTTTGCACATGAAGAATTAGAAAGAATTATAAGATATGAACGGCCCGATTTCGTTCAATTTAATTATTCAATTGGAGCTCGTAATGCCGAGAAGCGGTTACTTTATACGGCACTTGATTTTGGAACGGCAGTTATAATTAATGAACCATTTGAGAAAGGAAAATTATTTAATATGGTTGAAGGTAAAGCCTTACCTGAATGGGCTGCAGCGTATCAAATAGAGAATTGGTCTCAATATTTTCTTAAATATATTATATCTCATCCTGCTGTAAATGTTGTTATTCCTGCAACAACCAGTGCGTCACACGCCAAAAATAATATGCTTGCAGGTTATGGTCCAATGCCTGATGAAGATGTAAGAAAGCGAATGAGAGATTTTTTATTCTAGAACGCAAGTCTCTCCTTCATTGTGAGCACTTCTTCAACAATTTCCCGAGTAATATCTGGAAAATGAATTTTAACAGGATTGAAGAATGTAAGCCATTGATTTAGTTTTACTCTAAAATCCAAGTTAATATTTTTCACATACAAGCCACCCAAATCTTTAAAGGCAACTGAATTACATTCTTGTTCATAATGTCCTTCAATAGGAATCATTAAAACCTTCTTATTTAAATATGTTGCTTCGGCGGGTGCTTCAAATCCACCTCCAGTAAGTAAACCGCGGCTACTTGCTAGGCTTTTTAAATACCCATCGTTTGTTATTGGTAGTAATTTAATGTTTGAATGATTGAATTCGGGAAGAATATTTTTAGAGAATACATGCCATTCAACATCTTTTACTTTTTCAAGAAAGGGAACAAGGAAGTCGAGGCTGTAGGCCGGTAGATATACCGTAATATGATTTAACTCTGTTGGCTCCAGTACCCTAACATCATTTCTAATGATAGGAGTTTTTATAAATTGGGCATAGTTTTTAAAATGAAACCCTATATGATGAGAACAAGGTGCGTAATGACTAAAAAGTTTTTCACACCAGATACTTTTTTTGTCAGGCCGTGGCGTGGCATTAGATAAAAATGCGGCTTGGTGACTTAATGAAACACACTCTTTGCCTTTAAGTTTACATGCCCAAGCAGAGATGGGTTCAAAATCATTAAGGACAAGGTCATATTCTGAAACTGGCAGTTGATATATATCTTTCATTAACACCCAGGGTTTCAAATTTGTAATGGTGTGCCGATAATCGATTTTCCCATTACTCCCAGGAGTAAAGCTGATTCCCCTTTTTTTGTACTTCACTATATATGGGAGCTCAATTTGCGACTGTGTGCCACTAACCAATAGATCCACATCTGCATGTTTTAATAGGTAAGGTATAATTTCCTTTGCCCTACTCAAATGCCCATTGCCTGTTCCCTGAATTGCAAATAGTATTTTCATAATATGAGTTATAAAATAATATGTTCTTGTATTGTTGCTTCTGAGTCCTTTCTTCTCTTTTTAAGTATTGACTTATTAGGAATGGCGGGGGCATTTACCAAAGAAACTTGATCATGATGTTTATATACAATCCATTCAGAATTGTTATACTCTAATGCTGAAAGATTTTCTACCCAATCACCAGAATTCATATAAGAAATTTCACGATTGCCTTCAGTAACACTCTTAATAATTGGTGAATGAATATGACCGCAAACCACAGTGTCATAGCCTTGACTTGCGGCTAATTCAATAACGGTGTCCTCAAAATTCGATATAAATGAAACAGCTTTTTTTACACTATCTTTTATCTGTTTTGATAGAGAGATCCTTTTATATCCAAGCATCAAAGAAATATTATTTAAAGTTTTGTTGAGTATAATCAGCAAATCATAACCTTTGCCACCAAGCTTTGCAAGCCACTTTGCATGCTTCATGCTGATGTCAAAAATGTCACCATGAAAGAACCATGTCTTTTTTCCATTAATTGTCATTATCAACTTATCAGTTACTGTTAGTTTTCCAAGGTATAAATTGGTAAAACTTCGCAACTTTTCATCATGATTACCAGTTAAGTAATATATAGTTACACCATCTTCCATGAATTTTAAAATAGTGCGAATTATTTTTATGTGCGATTCAGGGAAATAGGATTTGCTGAATTGCCAAATATCAATGATATCCCCATTTAGAATTAAGATTCTCGGTTTTATTGAATTTAAATAATCATACAATTCATCGGCATGGCATCCGAAAGTGCCAAGATGAATGTCTGATATAACGACAATCTCAATTTCTCTTTTGTGCATATATGAATATTTGATTTTACGAGGCAAATAATTCTTATAATATGAACTGATTGTAAAGAGAGTTTGAAATAATAGCTTCAATGCACATTGAAGATGTGTTTCGGAATTTTAGTGACTATAATAAAGTCCATAAATTCTTTCGGTTACCTACTTTTTATCATTATTGGAATTTTACCGATGTTTATTTAGTAACACGGAGTTAATGTTTTATAAATACAGGAAATCTAGTTTCGACCTTTGAATAATTTCTAACGATTTGATTTTTATTAGTAATCGATTTAACTTAAATAAGAATGAAGAAGGAGTATGATGACGCTGAATTTTTAAACCTAATCAATATTATATGAGCCATTTTAAACATTTATTATTCCTATTTATTTTTTTTGTGTCTATTCATGCAATAGCTCAAAATGCAACTTCTTCCTCTGTAATGGGTAGAGTTACTGATTCAAAAGGAGAAGCAATTATTGGAGCTACCGTAGTTGCGTTACATAACCCATCGGGTAGCGTTTCAGGGAATACCACCCGTAATGATGGTTCTTATAATTTGCCATCTGTTCGTATCGGAGGGCCTTATACGTTAACCGTTTCTTACATTGGTTATAAAACTCAAAAATTAGATAATGTGTTTCTTAGCTTGGGACAAGCCTTTGAAGCGAATTTTGTTTTAATTGAGAATACTGTAAACTTGGCTGAAGCAGAAGTTGTGGTTGAGAAAAATAGTATTCTTAATGATAAAAGAACAGGAGCATCTACCACAATTACTAAAGAGCAATTGCAAACATTACCTACTATTAACCGGAGTTTGTACGACTTCCTGCGATTAACTCCTCAGGGACGTTCGAGTTCTGTTGCTTCTACTGCGGGAGCTGGAATTTCTTTTGCAGGACAGGATAGTAGATATAACAACCTAACGATTGATGGTTCGGTTTTTAATAATAGTTTTGGCTTGGCTTCTGCGCCAGGAGGCCAAACTAATTCAACTCCAATTTCATTGGATGCTATTCAAGAGATTCAAGTAAACCTTGCTCCATTTGACATTCGTTATAATGGATTTACAGGGGCAGGAATAAACACCGTTACTCGTTCAGGCACGAATACTTTTGAAGGTTCAATTTTTAGAAATCTTAGAAATGAATCAATGGTAGGGCGCTATGCTGGTGATAATACAGTTACCACAAATAAATTTAGTGTGAATCAAACTGGATTCAGATTGGGTGGGCCGATTATTAAAAACAAAGTTTTCTTTTTCGTAAATGGTGAATTTGAGCGTCGCAGTGATCCTGCTACTCAGTTTTTGGCAGCGAGATCAGGTGTTTCTGGTGCAAATGCCACGAGAGTTACAGCATCATCACTTGATTCTCTTCATAATTTTTTAATGACTAAATATGGTTATGATGCAGGAGAGTATGAGAATTATGCATTACTCACTCAGAGCAATAAATTCTTGGCAAAAATAGATTGGAACGTAAACTCTAAGAATAGAGTTAGCGTGCGTTATAATAGCCTTTATTCAAAAAGAGATGTGCCAATGAGCAATAGTGGGGTTATTAGCGGAAGTCGTTCGAATAATACAGATGCTCTTGGATTTTCTAATGCTAACTACATTATCAATAATAATCTTACATCAGTAATTGCTGAGTTAAACACCAATATCGGAAATAGCATGACTAACTCTGTGCAAGTAGGGTATACTGCGATGCGTGATTTTCGTTCTTCAAATAATGAAACTCCGTTTCCCTTTGTAGATATTTTATCTGGAGGCAAGACTTATACCTCATTTGGTTATGAATTATTCACTCCAAACAATAGATTGAATACCGATGTAATCCAATTTCAGGATAATTTCACGAAATATTTAAATAAACATACAATTACTGCGGGTATAAACTTTCAGCAATATAAATTTGAGAATACATTTACTCCTCGCTATTATGGAAACTTCGCTTTTAACTCATTAAGTGATTTCTATAAATCGGCCAATGGCGACACTACAGGAGGATTAGTATCTATACGTCAATATCAATTAACTTATTCGGCATTGTCAGATAAAGGTTTGCCAACTGCTACAACAAAAGTTAATTACCCCGGAATTTATATTCAAGATGAATATAATGTAAACAAACGTTTCAAACTAACAGCTGGTGTACGTGTAGATATTCCAATATATGGTAATACTGCACTCAATAATTCAAAGGTTGATACTTTGAAATTTATGGATGAAACAGGGAAAGCGATTTCATTACATACAGATAAATTGCCAAAATCCAATCCTTTATTTTCACCTCGTATTGGATTCAATTGGAATGTAAAAGGGAATCGTAAACTACAAGTAAGAGGTGGAACTGGTTTGTTTAGTGGAACTCCACCTTTTGTTTATATCTCAAATCAAGTTGGAAATAATGGAGTTTTAACTGGTGCTATTAATATTAACAATACAACAGCATATCAATTTAGTGCCGACCCTAACAGATATATTCCAGCAACACCTACATTACCTTCGACATATAATATTGCAGTGGTTGATCAAAATTATAAATTTCCTCAGCTTTGGAGAACTAATTTGGCTGCAGATGCTAAATTGCCTGGTGGAATCATTGGTACATTTGAAGCCATATATAGCAAGAATGTTAATGCAGTTTATTATATCAATGCCAATATGAAATCATCGGTTGGAACTTATTCAGGAGTTGATAACCGTCCGTATTATGGAAATTTGGTTGCAGTGGCAGCAAATAAAAATGACACCAATAAAATAAATAAATCGATTAATGATGCTACTGTATTGAAAAGTAACAATATGGGCTCTTCGATGTCGATTACTGCTAAGTTCGAAAAAACTTTTAAAGAGGGTCTTTATTTAATGGCTGCTTACAATTTTGCGATGGCTAAAGATTTAACTTCAGCGAGTTCTATCGCATTCTCTTCCTGGGCAAATAACTTAACCGTAAATGGAAATAATTATCCAACGCTTGCCTATTCCGACTTTGATCAACGCCAAAGAATAATTGCAGCAATTTCCTATACTCATAAACATACTGAAGGATTTTCTCAAACCATTGGTATGTTCTTTCAAAGTGGAAGCCAAGGTCGCTATTCATTTGGAATTAATGGCGATATTAATGGTGATCAAACTAGCAATAATGATTTGATGTTTATTCCTTCAAAGGCATCTGATATTAAATTTCAAGCATTAACTGTTGGAACTAAAACCTATTCTATTGCTGATCAACAAACTGCTTTCGATAATTTAATTAATAGTAATGATTACTTAAAGGCCAATCGTGGAAACTATGCAGTTCGTAATGGTGCCTTATTAAAGATGTTTACCACAGTTGATTTTAGCTATGCTCAAAATTATTCTGTTAAAGTGAAGAATACCAAGCATACTTTACAATTACATGCCGATATTTATAATTTGGGTAATCTCCTAAATAAGAACTGGGGCGTAGGTCAACAAGTGGTTAATAATGTGCCATTGAAGTTTGTAAAACGTGATGCAGCTACTAATGAGCCAGTTTATCAAATGCAAATAGATAATCAAACTGGGGTATTACCTGTAACGGTTACCAAACCTCGTTTCACTTTGGAAGATGTATGGCAAATGCAATTTGGAATTCGCTACTCATTTAATTAATCAAAAGAAAATAAATTATAGAAAAAGCACTTGCGTAAAGCAGGTGTTTTTTTTTGAATATTATTTAATAGCCGAAATCAAAGACAAATTGAACCTCTCAATATAAATTCAAGAGCGTAAATATTGATCAGTAAATATTTCTTTAGGTAGATCCTTGATAGGATTTCAATGATAGGCTGGAATACTTTATCGATTCAAACTTATTGGAGACGGGCTTTTTATTGAATTGGTATCTTTTTCCGAATTCATTATAGGGCCCAAAATCTGATAACAAAGGAGTAAGTAGCCAACGACTAAACCAAGTAAATTAAATGTAGTAAAGACCTTATTTCTTAAACTTCTCATGGGGTCTACCGAAAAAAGATAAAGGTAAGCACATAAGAACCAGAGGATTGGGTTAATTTCTTCAAGCTTAATAATAGAAACAAGTGTGGATCCAAAGAAGAGGATAGAAACGAACTTATTATATCTGTTATACATAATTAGAACTCAAATTTAGCTTCTTGTATTAGGTATAGATTGTAATAATATTAACGAATTGAATTCTGCTTAATATTAATACATGCTTAACCGAAACATAATATTCGAACTTGATTCTTAGGCGTAGTTTTACCTCATTAACTATAAATATGAATAGGGTATTGATTCTCGGCGGCAATAATTCATTAGGACAGATAATTGCCAGGCAATTACTAAATGCGGGTATGAGTGTAACTGTTTTTTCGGAAGGTGAATCTGATAACAAAATCTCTCATCATCGATACCAATATGTAAAAGGAGATGTATATAATATTTTAAGCGTGGACAATATAATCGCCAATCATGATGCGGTGATCTCAGTATATACCTCAACTTATCTTTGGAAATTATTTTATTTAAGGGATGCATTGCAAAATATTTTGCGAAGCATGACAGAGCAGAAGGTAAGCAGATTTATTTTCTTTCATTATAGTCACAATGAAAGTTATTATACAAAGGGTTTGATGCCAAGCCCATTTTTCAAAAAGATATTCGTTCGCAATTATGATGAAAAAACCAGGAGTATATTTTTTGAAGACATAAAGAAATGTTCGCTGGAGTACACAATTAATTATCTTGATTGGAATTTTTTGAAACATCTATCTAATCAGGAGACGAGTGAAAGCATAAAGCGGTATTATTTTAGTATTGCTGAGGAAGTTCAGAGGCAACTCACGCAAAATAATAGTCATTTCAAGGAGGTCTATCACAAATCTTCTGAATCGAAAATCCCAGCTTAGATTCAAGGAATTTACTCCTAATTGGAGATTTCTATTACCCAAAATTTACTTTGCAAAATCTGTTTTCTAAAATGTACTTTTGCGACATAACTATTATATGCGTAAAAAGATTCTCGTTTTAGGTGCCGGAAAATCATCATCGTATCTAATTAAGTATTTGTCCGAACAAGCCTTTGAAAATGATTGGCAAATTACGATTGCTGATTCAGACATAAAGGCTGCACAAAAAAGAATTGGGCGCAGTAAATTTACCCAAGCTGCTTGGTTAGATGCTTCCAATTTGAATGCACTCACAAAACTTGTGGGATTAAATCATTTGGTTATTTCATTGCTTCCTCCTCATATGCATTTGGAAGTGGCAAAGATTTGCTTACTTAATAGAAAGCATTTAATAACAGCATCTTACCTTACCGATGAAATGAAGGCACTGCATAAGTCGGCAGAAAGAGCAGGAATTGTATTTCTTAATGAGTGCGGCTTAGACCCCGGAATCGACCACTTAAGTGCGAAGAAAATAATTGATGAAGTTCACGCACAGAAAGGGTCAATACTTTCTTTCAAGTCTTATTGTGGGGGGTTAATAGCGCCTGATTATGATACTAATCCTTGGCACTATAAGTTTACTTGGAATCCCAGGAATGTGGTTTTGGCTGGACAACAAACAGCAAAGTATTTGGAAAATGGAAAATTGCAATTTATTCCACCTCAACGAATATTTACCCAAACCGATAAAATTAAAATTAATGGAGTTGTTTACGACGGTTATGCCAATCGCGATTCTCTCTCGTATATAAATACCTATAATTTACAACATGTTACTACCATGCTGCGTGGCACACTTCGCAGTGCTGGTTTCTGCGAAGCATGGGATGTGTTGGTTAAAATTGGGTTTACCGACAACTCCTACAAACTCAATACAGCAAAGCTTAGCTATTCGGAATTGCTCGAGGCATTAATGCCTGCTAATAATAAATCTATCAAAAAGCGATTAGAGCAATTTGCCAACTCACCCGAAATCATCTCACAACTTCAGTGGTTAGGTTTATTCGATACCACTAAAATATCGCTTCGAGAAGTATCACCAGCTGATGTTTTGCAACAGTTGCTTGAGAAGAAATGGAAATTAGAAAAGGGTGATTTGGACATGATTGTTATGCAGCATTTGATTCAATATAAATTGAAAGGGAAGCAACATTTAGTTACGTCAACGTTACAGCTAGAAGGCGAAACCGACACATTAACTGCAATGTCAAAAACTGTTGGTTTACCTTTAGGAATTGCGGCAAAGTTAATTTTAGAAAAACAGGTTAGCTTGAAAGGGGTTCTAATACCTACGTTGCCGGTATTATATCAGCCGATGCTCGAAGAGCTCGCCAAATATGATATTGTGTTTAAAGAAAAACACACCCAAAAATAATTCTAAATTCTACTGAATCGAATTCTCAATTGCTTGAAGAATTTTATCTTCATTTATTTCATTCATACATTTAAAATGGCCCTTAGGGCATCTGTCAAACCCTAACTTACTGCAAGGTCTGCAGGAGAGGTTTTCGACTTGAATGATGGTTGAGTTTTTTTGTTCTAACTCTTTACTACCATAATATGGTGTCATTCCGAACTCTGGAATGGTATTACCCCATAAGGAGATGATAGGCTTCTTAAACGCGGCCGCGATATGCATCATTCCCGTATCGTTGGTGATAACTAAATCGGCATTTTTTAGTATGGAAGCTGATTGAGAAATTCCATATTTATTTACCCCGTTATATATTTTATTAATACCTAATTTACGCATTATTCTAACAGCATTCTCCACCTCGGTATTACCACCTAACAAAATGATAGGCTTGTTGATTTTTTCACACAAATGAATGACTTTGTCGTTAGGCAATCGTTTGGTGAAAAAAGTACCACCAATTACAAATGCTATATATCCATTAGAAAAAGCTGGTGGTAGTTTTGCGATGTCAATTTCATCAACTAAGTTAATAAAGAAATCAAGGCCTTCATTGTCATTATGCACATTCAAGGGAGCAATCATTTCAAAATAACGGTCAATAATATGCATCCTAGGCAATTTATCTTTTTTGAAATGAACCATTAACCATTTCTCGAAATTCAATTTATTATAAGAGTAGCTTTTGCCCCCAATTTGTTTTTTAATCAACCAACTGCGTATATTATGGTGAAGGTCAATTACATAATCATACTTCTCATTTTTAAGTTCAATAATTGTTTCGCTCAATTCCTTCTTTAAAAAATAGAACTTATTGATATACGGATTTTCGTTTACCATATTCTTGAACTTCGCCTTTGTAATAAAGTGAAGTTGAGCATCTGGATACGTTTTTCTCAAACACCTTACCACTGGAGATGTTAGTACAATATCGCCAATAGAACTGAGGCGGATGATTAGAATTTTTAGAGGTCGTTTATTCATAGTTATGCTTCTAAGGTGATTTTATAGCCACTCTGTGCTCTTACATTCAGTACAGTATTGTCGGCAAATATCAGGTATTGCCCTTTGATACCTTGTAATACACCGCCAATTTGTGGTGACTTTTCAAAATTAGTACTTGTAACTTTCTCTGGGTAGGCTTCCAAAGGGTAGTTGATATTGGTTATTGAATTATCAGGTATATAGTATTCCTGCATCTCAATTGGGACAAATTGTTGAAGTTGTTCTTTTATTGAAATAATATCTTTTGATGTTTTTTCACCACGTAACATTTTCCGCCAATCAGTTTTATCAGTAAGATGTTCTTTCATTGCCACTTCAATCATTCCTGCTAAATACCTATTGGGTGTTTTAGCGAAAATTATTGCAGCATCGGCTCCTTGATCAATCCATCGGGTAGGTATTTGGGAATCACGCGTGACACCTACTTTGATGTCGCTACTTGCTGCTAAATATACATAGTGCGGTTTTACATGGTGTTCAAGTTCCCATGCAGGATCTCTTCCTTCACCCAAATGCCCTCTGCACAATTCAGGTCTTATAATACATTCGGCATTTTCAGGACTTTTTGAGAAGCAGGGAAAGCAGAGACCTTGTGCGAATGATTTAGCCGTTGCTCTACCGCAAATGATGCAGTTTATTTGATTTAGGTAGGTAAGTGAAATAACTTCGCCAATGTATTCATTCATTAGCACTCGTTCGTCATTCAATGGCAACCAATACAAAACTTCTTTTGATAATTGGGTTTCCATCTTCTCTATATTGCCTGTAACCTCCATCCCGCAAATATACGTTCGAGTATGAAAATAATGAATTGAAAAATCACCAGAATGAATGATTTTTTGTCAACTAGCGAAGTAGGGTAACGGTCCCGTTTCTTATTACTCGTTTATTATCGAATCCTTTATATTCAATCATGTAAACATAGGCGTCCATTTGGCTGGTTTTACCCTTGAATGTCCCATCCCAACTTACTTTTGGGTCATCACTTTCGAATAGTTTTTCACCCCATCGATCATAAATTTGAATATGAAACTCCTTTATAGAAGCGGTGAATATATCATATGAATCGTTTAGTCCATTTCCATCGGGAGTAAAAGCATTTGGAATCCATACGAGTGGGTCAAATCCAAAACAAATTTCGTTACTCCAGCTTTCTTGGTCATAGCCACCAATATTCTCAATGGCACGTATTCGATAGCATTGATAGTAACTGTCGAATCCATTTTTATAAGAAGCACTCGTATCGCTATATAAATCATACAGTTCGTAGCTGCCATGATCGCCTAATTTTCGATAGAGTTGATAATGTTTTACACTATTCCAACCATAATAGTTATTCCAATTTAAAACAACCGCATAATTGTCGTCATTGGCTTTTGTTCCAGAGAGAAGTATGTTACGATGATACGGAGCAGTAATATTGTCGCCGCATAAGTTTTTTATTCGAACATTATATTCAAAGGCCGTTTGATTCGTGTTTTGATACTTATGAATAAATACAGAATCGTTTTTAGAAACGCTATCCACATAAACAAAAGCATTATTAGAAAAAGCTGTCCGTTTCCATATCTCAAAATTACTATTATATCGAGGGGCATTTAAAAGTTTCCATTGTAAAATCACACTCGTTTCATTTGTATATAAATCACCAACCGATTTTACCACAATTACAGGATGGTCAACAAATACATTCAGGTATTGTGTGTCGCCAACGCAACCAAATTCAGATACTTCTACCACTTGAAGAATGCAATTATGATTGTCGTCCCAATCAACAATCACAGTATTAGTATTGTTGCCACTTACGATGGTGCCATTCGTTGCCGACCAGAGATAAGTAGAATTGGCATACCCATTTACTTGATACGTTTTTCCAAGATTATTTGGGAAACAAACAATCGGATCGCCTTTAATTTTAGATGTTGTAGGCTTAGGATGAACTGTGATGAAGGTATCAATTCGGTTTCCAATACAGCTATCTTTAGATGTTTCAAGTACGGATAATTGATAAACACCTGGCAGGCTCCAGATAAATTTCACTCTGTTCGATCCCTGGCCAATGATATTCGATGTGTCGTTATCTAACCACCAACGATATGTTGATTTAGGATAGCCATTCAGGCTATAAAAGGTAGTGTCTGTTGCTTGGCAAACAAATTTATCACCAATGATATGATCAGCTTTAGGAATTGGGCTAATTCTCACATTCAAAGTAGCAGGTAATCCATTGCAAGGAAGATTATTAATACTATCAAAACTTGTTTCAATACAAGTTACCGTGCCAAGTCCAGCAGCCCCCCAGTCGACTGTAATTTTCGGAGCAGTTGTTCCTTGATTCAAATTAGTGCCCCCAGTAACAAACCATGTATATAACGACCTACGTGTATATACAACTTCATAAGTCTTGTTTTGCTCAAATTCACAAACAACGCTATCACCAATTGGGGTAAATCCTTGTATAACATGGTTGATAATTACAGATGTATACATCGTATCGCTTACACAACCTTCTTTACTGGTGGCAACAACCTTTATTGTTCCAGTGCCTACATCCCCCCAGTTAATTGTAATTTTATTGAAATTACTTCCTGACGATTGGTATCCACCAGTTACAAACCATTCATAGGTGGCATCCTTAATGAAAGTAGTTTGATACTCAACAAAAGTAATATTTGGGCAAACCGAACGAGGTCCCTTAATTGTATCAATCACTGCATTTGCGATTCTAACATTGTAAATTAGGGTATCACTTCCACAGCCATTGGTGCTTACTTCTACCAATTTAATTCTCCCTAAACCAGGGGCTCCCCATTTTACTGAAATTGCACCGGTGTTGCCTCCGGAAATTTGTGCTCCACCTTCAATGGTCCAATTAAAAACCGATACAGGAGTATAACTCAAAGAATAACTCTTGATATCCTTTTCACATACTACTGAATCGCCAACGATTGAATAATTTATTACAGGTATTCGATAAACTGTTACCGGTATTGTTATTGGCAACCCAACACAACCAGCTGCAGTGGTATCATTCACAGTAATGCTACCAATGCCTGGATTATTCCATTTCACCTGAACAATGTTTTTTCCTTGTCCGGAAACAATAGTACCACCATTAATTATCCAATTAAAACCGACCCCTTTTTTACTAAAAGCTTGATAGGTATAATTGTATTTCTCACATGGTGCCTTGTTTCCAACCACACTAATATTAGATATATATGGCGTAACCATAATATTGAAATCGTTAGAAACTGCTTTTGGCGGGCATCCCGAATCGGAAACTGTAACAGTAAATGAATAAGGATAATTACGAACTTGGCTTGTTGGAATACAAGTAGTTTGCCAACAAAATTCATAAACAATAATTGCAGCGTTGGAAGTAACTTTAGTAATGGTTGCCAATGGGCCTTTGTATCCATTTGTGCCATTTATAATATCTCCAAAGTACTTAAAGCTCATTTGTTTTTGAACATTTGGATTGATATTATAATCTGGATCTTGATACTTAATATTAAAACAAAGTTTATCACCTGCTTCTACTGAATAATTATATCCTCCTTTTCCATCAGGGGTTCCAGTTACCGCTATAACAGGTTTTTTGTTGGGAGTACAGTTTATCGAAATTAATTGCAAATCGCGTCGAATCTCGCTCAAGTAAACCCAAACGCCATTAATTTTTCGATATTGTTTTACTACCACTGCAAAGGAAAATTGCCCAACCATAGGTGCTAGGAGTGTCGTTAATCCCGTTTGAGAATTAATGGAAAGTAATCCTCCTGAACCAAATGGGAGATTAAAATTATACCCCGATTTATAACCTGCAAGTGGTAATGGTAGATTAATAAATCCTGGAGGAGTGGGTTTGGGAGAAGTTTTATCACCTCCCGTCCAAGGCTGCGCTAAACTATACACTAATGAGTCGCCATCAGCATCTGTTGCAGCATTACTATAAACAACAGTATCCCCAACACAAACGTAGGGGGCAGGAACTCCTAAAATTACAGGTGAATTGTCTTGATTTTGAGTAGCAGGAGGGATGTAAGCGTAATAGGATTGCCCGTAGTCGTCTGATAAATTATTTTGGGCATTTCTGCAGCAGCGCTGATACCAAAAATGATATCCCTTATCTGCATCTACAACAATTTGCTTTTTGTAAATTCCTTCTTCAATACAAACATTAGCGCTAAAATTGCAATCCACCCCGCCATTTGGAGGGTTCACTCTTGTACGTGAAATAAGAAACATGCTAACAGTTTGATCCCATGCCAAGGTCTCGTCGTAAACCCCCATTTCAAGCGCTGGTTGCGAGGTATTCAATCCATCAAAATCAGCTTGTCCATTGAGGCAATCTCTATAAACAGTAATTGTAATTTCATAAATGGCTTTTGATTGGTTGGGACCTGTTCTTCCAATATATCGATACGTCATGATACCTCCGAGCAAATGTGTTGCATTTAGCTGGATTGCAGATAATAGAATAAAGAAAAAGAAGAGAATCTTTTTAACCATTATGTGTTTTAGTAGCGATAACTTAACAAAGTTCCGATTATTTAACGATAAAACAAAGGAAGTATTTCAAAAAAAACTAAATAATAAATCTCGAATTCAGTATTCGTCAGGTTTTCTGATAAATATGGCGTTCAATTAGTATAGACGTTATTTTCGTAAAAAGGTTTGAAGTGAGTTTGCGAATAAAAGTTAAGGGTTGGAATTCTTAGGAAAAAATCTTCTCAAGAAAGGCTGGATTCACCGCAATTGCAATGCTGTGGCCGACGATATCAAGATTAATTTTAAAGTTTTTTGAGCCAGTTTCACATAAAAAACCTTCGGCACCAGCTAATGGGCCTTGTATTACTCGAATCTTATCACCTGATTGTAGTGTGCTACTTATTTCTATTTCATCGGGCGACTCAAGGAGTAGCTTTAAAAATGAAATTTGGTTGTCAGGAATTCTTTGAGGGATATTGCCAAAACTTATCACTTTCAAAACTCCATCAATAGGTAGCACTTTTTTTATGTCTGCTGCAAGCACCTTTATGAAAATATAGCTTTTGAAAACGGGCTCAACAACCATCTTTTTTCGGTCACTCCATTGTTTGAGCGTTTTTATTAATGGCAAATAATGCTCTATCCCATGTTTTACTAATTTTTCCGATACTTTTTTTTCAGCTCTAGGAAAGGTATAGAAAGCATACCAATAGGTGATATTATCTTCAGGCATCAATTAAAATGAGTTTATTTGTGGGGTCAAATTTACAAATATGCATTGAGCCTTTTTTATATTTATTATATCAAAGATTCAGTTTGCAATATAATATGAAACAGATATTTTATATCATCCGACATGGAGAAACCGACTATAATAAGGCGGGTATGGTGCAAGGCAGTGGAGTAGATAGCAGCTTGAATTCAACAGGAATAAAACAGGCGAATGCTTTTTTTGAATCGTATAAGTCTACTAAATTCGATAAGATTTTTGTTTCTGGATTAAAGCGCACAAAAGAGAGTGTACAAGGATTTATTGATATTGGGATTCCGTATGAATCCATACTTGAATTAAATGAAATAAGTTGGGGCGATTTTGAAGGACAGCCTGTGTCGGAAGAAATGCATGAAAGGTACTTGAATATTATCGATGAATGGCAAAAGGGACATCTCGACTTAGCCTATAAAAATGCCGAAACCCCATTGCAAATGCAGGCCAGACAAAAAATTGCACTTCAAAAAATCCTGGCAGCTTCAAGAAACGGTAACCAATTCCTAATTGCCACCCATGGCCGTTACCTCAGGGCATTTATTTGCTTATTATTGAATCACCCATTGCACCAAATGGATGATTTTCTACATAGCAATCTTTGTTTATATCGATTTGAATATGATGGAGAAAAGTTCATTCTTCAAGATGCATTTAATACAATGCATCTTGAAGGAATGGAATCTTAGAAAAAGCCAATTGGCAATAAGTTATTTCTTTTTGCGCTGTTGTTGTTGTTTCATCGCCTCATCAAGACGTTGCTGAAACTTTGACTTGGTTTGACTTTCAGGACGTTTTTTGTTCTCTTCTATTTGTGCCAAGAGCTTATTATCATCCACCAATCGACGAGCAAATAATTGTTGTCCTAAGGTCATTGCTGTAGCAATGGTTGAATAGTATGAGAATCCAGCCGAATAGTTATTGAAAATACCAAGGAAAATAACAGGCATTATATAACCAATCCATTTGTACTCCTTAGGTTGGGTACTAAATTGATTACTCCAAAAGGTCATTGCCAAGGTTACTAGCGTCATTAGAATCGTCCACAAACTCACGTGATCGCCATAGAATGGGATATTTGTACCGAGGTTCAGAATCGAGTCATAGGTTGATAAGTCGTCGCACCATAAAAAGCCTTTTTGACGCAGGTCAATGCAAGAAGGGAAAAATTGAAACATTGACATTAAGAAAGGAAGCTGCAGTAACATCGGCAAACACCCTCCCAGTGGGCTTACACCTGCTTTTTTATAAAGCTTCATCGTTTCTTGCTGACGACGTGAGAGATCCTCTTTATATTTTTCATTAAGCACATCAATATCTGGTTTTAGAACCTTCATTTTGGCCATCGATTTATACGAGCCATAAACCATTGGGAATAATGCCAGCTTAATAATTAAGGTAAGCAATAAAATGATGATACCGAAGTTGTTAATATATTTACTTAGAAACTCGAAAATAGGAATGGTAATGAACATATTCACCCATCCAAAAATTCCCCATCCTACTTTTACCATTTTCTCCATGCCAAGGTCGGCCGACTTTAGAACATTGTAATCATTTGGACCAAAATAAAATTTCAAAGCGTAGCTATTATTGGCTTGTGAGGTATTATAAGGCAGATAAGATGTGGTACTTAACTCTTTAACATAGTTACCCAAATTTATATCCTTCACTTCAACTCTAGAGTTGGTGAACGATTGGTCAGCAATAATTGTTGAATTAAAGAATGCTTGCTTAAATCCAATCCATTTTAGACTATATGGAAAATCCTCGGTAACCTCTTCGCTTTCAGAAATATTATCTGCTTCTTGATCAGGTTGCTTATACCATATCGTTGTGGCTTGCATTTCTTGAGTAAGTGCCTTTTCTTGTTTTGGAATGCGTGCACTCCAATCCACTTGAAGCGATTGCGAATTGATAATATTATTCATACCATCAAATTTCACATCATAGCCAACCATATAACTACCAGGCTTCAAACTATACGTTTGAACAATAGCTGTATTCGCATCTAATGAAGCAGTAAGTGTTATTGATTCTCCTTGTTTAGCTGATGGGGTGAAATACAAATCAGCGGTATTAATGGTTTGCGCTTGTTTGGTAGGAAAGGTAATATTGAATTTATTAAACCCACTTTCTAATAAAATTAAATCGGTTCCATCGGCACGTCTGAAATTCTTGAGTTGAACACTTTGGATATTTCCTCCTTTACTATTCAAGGTAATCTTGAGAAGGTCATTCTCGAGAATGCAATTTTCATTAATTCCTTGTGCCACTTGACCAAAACCACCAAGCTGAGATGCTTTTATTGAATCTTGAATTCTATGATCTAAGCTCTCGGCAGCCTTTACAATTTCGGGTGCAATTTTATTTAATGAATCCGTTTTTTGATTTACTAAAGCTAGCGAATCTTTCTTTGTATTATAATTTTCGACATCTTTACGCGAGGGATTGGTTACGAAGAAGTATACTAGTAACAGTAATCCGATGAGTAATAACCCCGTCCTTGCGGTTTTATCCATGATTAATTGAGATTTTTTTTGAGGGTGCGAATTTAGTTAAAAGAGAGGATAAAACGATGCTGACAAAAACCTTATTTTTGAAGGCTTTATTCAAGCAGAAATATGTCAACCACATTAGTTATTGGAGCAAGTAGTAATTCAGATCGATATGCCAACAAAGCTATTCGAAGCCTATTAGCACATAAGCATCAGGTTGTTGCTATTAGTAAAGAATCGGGACAGGAGTCGGGAATCGAGTTCTTAAAACCGCTTTCACCACTAAGTAATATCGACACGGTAACCCTCTATGTAAACCCCGTCTTACAGCAGAATTACTATAATTATATCATTGATTTGAAACCACGCAGAGTGATTTTCAATCCAGGAACAGAGAATGATGAATTTGAACAGATGCTAATGAACAACGGAATTGAGCCTGTAATTGCGTGCACCCTTGTGCTTCTAAGCATCGGGGATTATTAATTGATTAGATATTTTACCTTACCCTACTACACGAAACCCAATTTTGCCTGGTTGATTCTTGCTTGGTTCTTCTTCCAAACTGAAATGTAGCACATCCTCAAGGGTTATTTCTTTCATCATTTCCGGATTTCTATTTGCAGCCGGAAGTTGTGATAGTCGCAAATTCTGATGCTTCACAGTATCTTCCATGATTTTTCTTACCAAGCGCCCATTCCCAAAATATTTATCTTTTATTTCAAATACATGTGTGAAGTATTTTGACATGTGAACTCCGGCGTCTTCAGAGAGTTTCAAGCCTTGGTCAACCAAAATTGAATTGGCGATTTGCATCAGTTCCTCTGGTTTGAAATCTTCAAAAACCAATTCACGGTCGAACCTAGATTTAAGGCCTGGATTGAATTCAAGGAAGTAATTCATATTGTCGGTATAGCCTGCTGCAATAACCACAAATTGCCCTCTTCGGTCTTCCATCCTTTTCAATAATGTTTCTACCGCTTCTCTACCAAAATCGGAATCGCCACCCTGAGATAGGGCATAGGCTTCATCAATAAAGAGCACACCGCCCATTGCCTTATCAACCATCTCACTTGTTTTTGTTGCTGTTTGACCAACGAAATTAGCCACCAGCCCTTGGCGATCTGTTTCTATTAGATGACCCTTTTCAAGAATTCCTAAGGCTTTAAATATTTGAGCAACAATACGAGCAACGGTAGTTTTACCAGTACCTGGACTGCCTTTGAAAACTGTATGCAACGAAAATGTTTGACGTACATCCTTGCCAATTTCGCGATAGAATCTAACCAGTTTTACAAGTTCTTCAATTTCCTTCTTTACGATACCCAAGCCAATCATTTCTTTGAGCTGATTGAATGACTCTGCTAATAAATCTTCATCAACTGGGATATCGGCAAGTGCACGTTGTTTTGAAGCAAATATTTTTTCTACATCCAGCAATTCAACTGTCATCAATTGCTCCTTCGTTACCTCTTGTGTATTGGGCAAAGCCATAACTCGTAAACCAAGATTCATTTTTGCTTCATCAATCAATGAGTTTACATACCTCGCATTGCCAAAAGTGTGTGTACGTGTGCGATAGGCTTCTACGAGTTTTTTATAAAGCAATGCCTCCGATTCGGAAGTAAAAACAATATTTCTTTTCTTGCTGCAGTATCGCGCAATCTCTTGTAATTCCTGTGGTAAATAATCTGGAAAATCGAAATACATATTGAACCTTGATTTTAAGCCAGGATTAGATCCTAAGAAGTTTGTCATCTCATCAGGATACCCTGCAACTACGATGGCGATATCACCATCACCATCACTCATTTCTTTTATTAGAATTTCGATTACCTCTTTTCCAAAATCCTTGTTATCGTCGCCTGCACGTGCTAAGGCATAAGCCTCGTCAACGAATAGGATTCCTCCTTTTGCTTTTTTAATGGCTTCTTTAACCTTTGGCGCTGTTTGCCCAATATACTCGGCTACCAAATCGGCACGATCCACCTCATGAACATGGCCCTTACTAAGGAGCCCCAAGTTTTTGTATATTTTACCAAGCATTAAGGCTACCGTCGTTTTACCTGTACCTGGATTGCCAGTAAATACGGAGTGTAGATTAATTTTATCTTCATCTTCAAATCCTTTTTCTTTTCTGATTTTAAGAAAATTCAGATAGCTACTATATTCTTTTATTTTAGCTTTGATTGTAGCGAGTCCAATCAACTCGTCCATCTTATGCATCACTGCATCAATCGACTCTGGAACATGTTGTTCTTCATCAGAAGCGGGCTCTGCACCCATAATTTGATGAACATAGGGCTCAAAGCTATCTTCATCTGCTTCAATAAATTCATCTCCAATATCAAAATGATAACCAGCAACAATTTGATCCATGAATAAAACTTCGATGCTATATTGATCGCCACCCCAAGTGCCTTTATGGTCGCTACCCCATCCTACTGTGCAAGTTATGGTGTCGTCGTTCTTGTATACAAACAATAAACGTTCGACTCCACCCTTAAGCTGGCCATTATCATTTTTGAAATTAAAAAACAATTCGCAAGCCCAATAATCGTATTTCTTTACCAAGTTTTCGGCTTGAAATTCAACCCATATATATCGTGTTTCCGCTTGCTTGAAACAGTCATAGTAAACCCTTTTGGATTCATCTACATTTTGATTTGGGCCTTCATATAATCGAATATTTTTAATACGGAAATAAGGATTTGATAATTCAGTTACCATTCCTTCTTTCTCTACATAAAACGACTTCGATCCAATTAAAACCCCATCCACCCATGCCTCCCAGCGATATGCTCCTCGCTTCCAATAACCCCCAATTTTTTTCACTCCCCATCCTTCACGTACAAAAACAACATTTTCATCTTTGGCAATATGTTTTTGAACTTGTAAATCACACATCTCAGTACTCTTACTGTCATAGCACTTCAAGTTGATCTTAATATCCCAATCTTTGTTGTCGAATAATTTATTAAAAAACGAAAGTTCGCAATAAATAAAGGAACATTCTGTTTCGTCAAATACCACTCGGTATTTCTTTTCATCATTGGCAAGCCATTCATTCGAACCGTATACCTTAATGTCTTTGAATTTATAATTTACCTCACTCATGGTTTCTTAATTTATTTACCCAGGGCTCTATTTCTTTAACTTTAAATTGAATATCAATGATAGCGAAAATCGACAGCTATTATATTGTGTATTGCAATTTTACCATTTCAGCGATGAAAAACAAACATTTTTAAATTATTTTACAAAATTGCATAGATTAAACTTGAATAGTCAATGAATTGTCAAAATAACGAATTACTTGAATCATACGATCATTTAACAATTCAATTGAAATCAGTTAAACTTCTATTGATTTAGCCTATTTTACCACCTAATATCTGAAGTTCTTTATTTTCAACAAGTGGTTGTTCGGAACCAGCTTTCGCTAATTTCAAGAGTGCTTTGGCAAGGATATCAGAAGCAATAACATGATCGGGAGTTAGCCACTCTAACAATGGAAATATGGGAAGAAATATCTTATAAAGAAATGCCATATTGGGGTTTTTATGAATGGGCTTAATTCCAGCAGGCCTGGCAATGATTAGCTTCAATCCATTTATTCGATGCAATTCATTCTCGGCTTTTCCTTTGATACGTGCGAAGAGTGTGCGGCTTTTTTCGGTTGTATCGGCCCCAGCCCCACTTAAGAAAACAAAAGTTCCATTTTTGTTCGATGCATACCAAGCCTGCGCTGCAGCAAGGGTGAAATCGAAGGTAATTTGTTCATAAGCAGTTTTCGATACTTGAGATTGAGAAATTCCAAGGCACCAAATAAACGCATCAGCTCCCGAAAATTCATCTAGTAAAGAATCGTAACTCATAAAATCTTGATGTAATATTTGACGAATTTTTGGGCTATTAAGCATGATTGGTTTTCTTGAAACGGCAATAATTTCGGCTACTTCATTATCTAAAATTGCCTGACGCACAACTTCTTGCCCTGCAGTGCCGGTGGCCCCTGTTACAATGATTTTCATGTGGTAAATTTAGGGTAATTAATTTTCTCGACTTATTGAGTTTAAGATTGGGAAGACTAATAAATAATAATTATTTGGTTTCCTATTCATTTTGATAGTTTCTTTGCATAACAATGGCCAAGAAAAATAAATTGCTAAATGAACCCGAACTGATTGCATCAGTGAACTGGGCCATTGTAAGTCATCTGAAACCACATCAATTGGCTTATCGTATCAATGAAGTTTGCCATTGGAATTTACTACGGCTAAGAAATCTTGGAACAGGAGGGAAGTCGAAAGAAACTGGATTTGCATTGTTTAATTTTCAAGATCATGAAATGCATCCTGATTTTTATTTGATTACTTTAAAGGATGAGCAACAGGTATTAGTAAAAGATTTGAAACAATTTGATTACCTTTTACAAGCCCGCTTGCCCGACGAAGATACCAAGTGGGATCCTCAGGGAATAATGAGCCAGATAAAAAGTATCGAAAACGTGATAGGAGTATTCGAAATTAATTTGGAGACTGTAAAAGCATCTGATGTATTGTATTTTGACAAACAACTGGATAAACTTGAAGTAGAAAAACCTACTGAAAAACTGATTAGAAATAAACGAATCGTAAAATAAATAGCTAAATGATCCCAAGCATCAAATTACAAAGAGGAAAAGGATACCGTGTTGAGTCGGGTCATCCCTGGATTTACAATAATGAAGTGGAGTTAGTGGAAGGAGATGTTGAGGATGGTGATATTGTTGAAGTATATAATTTCAAAAACAACTTTATAGGAAGGGGTTATTATAACGGGAAATCACAAATTTTAATTCGAATTCTAACTCGCGATTTTGAAGAACAAATAAATGAAGATTTCTTTTTTAGGAAAATTTCTGAGGCACAGGCGATGCGCCATGAATGGGGTTATCGTAATAATTATCGTGTTGTATTTGGAGAAGCAGATGGCTTGCCTTCTTTAGTCATTGATAAATTCAATGGTGTTTTGGTACTGCAAATACTTACACTGGGAATGGAGAAATGGAAACAGGAGATTCTCAATGCTCTTAACAAGATATTTAAACCTACTGGAATCTATGAAAGAAATGATGTTCCTGTTAGAATACTCGAAGGCTTAACCGAACATAAAGGCTTTCTATCGGCTCCTTTTGATACAAATTTTGCCATAGAAGAACCGGATGGTGTTAAGTTCTGGATTGATATTGTGAATGGTCAAAAAACAGGATTCTTCTTAGATCAAAAGGAAAACCGATTGGCATTAAAACCTTATGTTGAAAACAAAGAAGTGTTGGACTGCTTTTGTTATACCGGTTCATTTAGTATGTATGCTGCGAAATACAATGCCAAACATGTTTTAGGATTAGATATTAGTGAGGATGCAATTCGTCAGGCGGAGTTAAATGCCGACTTAAATAAATTCAGCAATTGTACATTTGAAGCTAGGAACACTTTTGATGCCTTGTCTGAATTTTACCGTCAGCAAAGAAAATTTGATACCATTATTTTAGATCCTCCCGCATTTACAAAAAGCCGACATAATATTGATAATGCATTGAAAGGGTATAAAGAAATAAATCTGAAGGCATTAAAAATCCTAAATAAAGGAGGGTATCTGATTACATGTACCTGCTCACATTTTATTACTGAGGAGCATTTTGTGAATGTATTATTTGAAGCAGCGAGCGATGCAAAAGTTCAAATTCGTCAGATGGAATATCGCTTGCAAAGTAAGGACCATCCTTATATTTGGGGGATTGATGAAACATTGTACTTGAAATTTTATGTGCTTCAAGTAGTTTAATCAATAATTATTTAAAATCTCCATTATAGAACTACCCATATTTCAAGCGAACCCGACCTTGATTTTTAATATTCAAATTCTAAAACCTATTTTTGTTCCATGAACGCCGACGAAACTTTAAAAGTAATTGAATCCGAAAAGGAAATACAACAATACCTTGGTCAGGATACCAATCATATAATTAATTTCAAATATGAATTTCGTGATGGGAAAATGCATGTTTATGTAGAAACAATCAATCCGAAATACAATCAAATGTTTTTGTTCCATACTGAAACAGGCATTGATAAACTTGATGCCCTGACTAAAATGCTTGATTATGTGAAAAGTTATAAGGATAAGCAAGATTCTTATACTATTCAATGGAGTGCAACAGGTGAGCGGGAGGTTCGAACTAGCTATTTTAGTGGTGCAACCATTGAGGAGGCATTAGCCAAGTTCAGATATGGCCGTGATCGAAATAAGACAACAATTTTTTTGATTTCTCTGAATCCCAAGGCCTAAGCGAATTGCTTCATTAAGAATTAATAACTTATTAGTGAATCCTAGAAACGTTCTCGGTATATTCTTTGAATACGATAGGAATATCATTACTAACCATGAACCCCATTAATCTTAGACTAAGTTTCTTCATTTTAGCCTTCATTTTATTTAGTTTCAGGACGGATAATTTTGAGTTTAGAAAATTAAATAACTCAGCATTTACTGCCGGTGAAACCATTGAATTCCGCATTCATTACGGGATTGTAACAGCAGGTTATGGATCGATAAAAATATTACCATACACCGAAAAATTGCGAGGTAGAGAAGTATATCATATCATTGGTAAAGGAAAATCGGCGAGTAGCTTCGATTGGTTTTTTAAAGTTAGGGATGAATATCATTCTTATATAGATATTAACGCCTTAGCTCCTCTAAAATATTCAAAAGACCAGCATGAAGGAAGTTTCAACGACCGGGATGATGCTACCTTTGATCATGAGAAGAAAGTTGTAAATTCTGTGAAAGGGAAGTTTACTATGCCTGAGTATACTCAGGATGTAATTAGCTTGCTTTATTATGCTAGGAGTTTAAATGTTAAAGGTGCCCCAATTGGAACTTCATTTCCAATAACCTTTTATCTTGACAAGGAAATAACTACCATCTCATTGAAAATCGTTGGGCGGGAAAATATTTCAACTGAACTGGGTAGTTTTCACGCAATTAAAATTAGGCCACAAGTAATTGCTGATCGTGTTTTTAAAGATCAAGATGCCATGACACTTTGGGTTACTGACGACAATAATTTACTTCCATTGCGTATTCAAGCCGACCTTTCGGTAGGTTCGATTAAGGCTGACATAGTTAAGTATAGCAATTTGAAAAACAATACAGATGCCTTTATCAAATAAGCATCAAAATCGCTTAAAGTTCACTTAGCAGTTCCAAATGGTGTGATTGCTTTATCGCATCATGATAAAGCTCCGATTCAAACACATTTGGTAAAAGTTCAAGATGTTTAAGTTTATGAGCATCGCTCGATAAATAGTAGGCGAGTTTATTATTTATAAGTTTCTCTGCAATATGTTTTTCGCTGGGTCCGTAATATCCAATGAGGGAAAGCAGATTTACTTGCAAACGGCAACCAGTTTGAGCAATTTTCTCATATATGTCGAAGCGAGAATGAAAAAAGCTATACCGTTCAGGATGGGCTAAGATAGGCTGGTATCCTGCTATCTGTAAATCGAAAATGGTTTCAAATAGATTGCGAGGTTCATTTACGTATGATATTTCGAATAGTATTTTATTTTTTGCGAATGGGAGTAACTGCTTAGTTTTTATTTTCTCTTCGAACCATTCATCCAAATAATATTCAGCAGTGGCTTGTAGCGTTATCTGAATGTTGTTTGATTTAGCGGCTTCTTGCAAGAGCTGAAGCCTTTCTAAAATCAGTTCAGGTGTGTTTTTGTAGAAGTCGCCCATAACATGGGGCGACATGATGAGATGAGTATAGCCAAACCCTTCCATCTTTCGCAGCAGCTCAATGCTTTCTTCCAGATCGTCGGAGCCATCGTCTAATCCTGGGAGTATATGAGAATGAAAGTCAATCTTCAATGACTCGAAATTAGTGTGCTTTATCTTTTTCTTAAAGAAATTAAACATAACTATTCTTGTTTCAAAGTTCCGTTTTTAAATTCAAAAATGTGGTCACATATCTCAAAAGCACTGCGTTGATGAGAAACTATCAGAATTGTCTTCCCTTTTCTCTTCTCATCAAGAAGTACTGAAATTACTTTTTTAAGTGTTTCAGAATCGAATGATGCAAAAGTTTCATCTAATACCAGAATAGGATGATTAAAGTACAATGCTCTGGCCAATGAAATTAGTTTCTTCTGTCCCCCCGAAAGCTTGCTTCCAGCTTCACCAGCATTGGAGTTAGGGTTGGAAAAAAGGTGTTCAATTTTATCTAGCTCTAATTTTAATGCAATTTGATTCAGGGACTCCATATTCGCATCTCCTTCAATCCCAAAGGTAATGTTCTCAATTAGGGAACCATTAAGAATAAATACATCCTGTTTTACAAAGGAGAATAGATTCCTGTAACTTGAAATTCTATTATCATTTAATACAATGTCATCTATAAATATCTTACCTTCTGATGAAGGTATTAGCTGAAGTAAGAGTTGCAGAAAAGTAGATTTCCCTTCACCGGTATTTCCAAATATCCCAATACAATCTCCATGTTTTATCTCAAAAGTTTCAATATTGCAGATTTCTTTATTCTCAAATCTAAACTTAATATTTTCAAGTCGAATAGATTTGTTAAACGAAATTGGCTCTGTTTGCAATTGGACTTTCTGCTTTTTCAAATAGGATTGTAAAACATCCACAGAAAACCAATGGTTTTTGATTCGAAGCATAGAACCCAAGCTCCGATTTACCGATGGCAATAATCTAAATGCTGAAGCAATGAAAAGCGTCATGTCGAAAGGTAGAGAAGTGGCTACTTCAAA
>CANLPK010000012.1 GCA_947492885.1 Bacteroidota bacterium | reverse complement strand
ACTGGAATGTGGTCGAAAGTAAGCGGCAGCTGCACATTCACTAATGCATTGAGCCCAATTACCACTATTTCTGGTTTGGGTTGGGGACAAAATATTTTACTTTGGACAATCTCCAATCCACCTTGCTCACCGTCGATTGATACTGTTGTAATATCTGTTTTATCATCGCCAACTACTGCCAATGCTGGAACTGATCAAGTGTTGTGCACGAATACAACAACATTAAATGGTAATACCCCAGCATCGGGAACTGGTAGCTGGACATTATTAATTGGTACTGGAACCATCAACAATCCATCATCACCAACAAGCTCCGTTACTGGATTAGGCATCGGTGCCAATCAATTTATCTGGAAAATTTCAAGCGGCAGTTGTGGAGTATCGAGCGATACAGTAATGATTAGTTTCTCAGGAACGATCACTACCGCAAATGCTGGTGCACCACAAACAATTTGCGCTACAACAACTACCTTATCAGGCAACTCACCTACTACTGGCACTGGCTTATGGTCGTTAGTAAGTGGTACTGGTAGCATCTCCTCGCCAACGAATCCAAACACTAGTGTAACTAGTTTGGGAAATGGAGATATTGTTTTTCGTTGGACAATCAGCAATCCACCATGCACCCCATCATCGAGTGATGTAACCATTCATAATTGCAATAACAATACTATCGCAACTGGAAGTATTGCAGGCAGTCCGTTTTGCAGCAATACTAGCTTTGCCACTTCGGTACCCTTTGTATCTCTAGGAAGTTTCAATGGCTATTATACCGCCGAGCTCTCCGATTCATTAGGAAGTTTTGCAGCACCTGTATCCATTGGAATTAGCACCACCAGCCCAATCAGCGTGAACATTCCATCGAATACACCTATAGGAACCAAGTATAGAATACGCGTTAAAAATAGTAGCCCAGCTATCGTTGGGGCCGATAACGGTGTGAATCTATCCATCAATACGTGCATCCAAAATTCAATCACCACAGGTACTATTCAAGGCTCACCATTCTGCCAGAATACCTCATATACTGTGTATGTTCCATTTAGTTTCATTGGAAATTATACTGGTAATTTTTATGCGCAGTTATCTGATGAAAATGGCTCGTTTACTACCCCAACTATTATAGGTTCAGCTACCAGTAGTCCAATTACTGCCACCATCCTAACTGCAACAACGAAAGGCACAGGGTACCGCATTCGCGTGATGAGTAATTCGCCTTACATGATTGGCTCAGATAATGGAAGCGATTTAGAAATAAATACATGCTATGCAATCATTACCGATCAAATTAATGGTAGTCCGTTTTGTTCAAGCACATCATACAATGTGAGTATTCCTTTTCATACCGTAGGTGATGTAACAGGGCCTTTCATCGCTGAGCTATCCGATGTTTCAGGAAGCTTTGATGCTCCACTTACCATTGGTTATAGTGTAAATAGCCCCATTGCAACTGCGATTCCACAAGGAACAACCTATGGCAATAATTACCGTATCCGCTTACGTAATGCTGCTTCCGGACTTCCACTATTTCAAAACACTACCAATCTATCCATTAATACTTGTGCCAATACTGGTCTTGATGATTTATCGAATGGCAAGCAGCCTACAGTTTATCCCAATCCAAGTCAAGGTAAGTTTAATGTGAATCTTGGAAATGATATTCAAAGAGATATTCATATCACTGTGTACAATGCTTTGGGAATGCAGGTTTATGAAGTAACAAGCAACCAAAGCACTGCCGATTCAATCGTTAATATTGAATTGAACCAACCCGCTTCAGGAATTTATTTCGTGAGTGTTGAATGTAATGGGAAGGTGACGATGGCAAGGGTGAGCGTGGAGTAGTGAGTTTATAGACAAGAGAGAGATGACAGAAGATGGGGAAGTGTTTTAGTGAACATTGGTAATTGTTCCTACCGTTTAAATTAGAAAAGAACCCTTTCAATATTGGAAGGGTTCTTTTATGGGGGCTATTGCTTTTACCTGTATTTCATTTCTCACATTACTAACACTCTGTCCGCCGTTGCGTCTCCGACCAACGGCTCAGCGCTTCTCGTATAGCAATGTCTTTTTGGGCTGATGATTCATTCCCTTAGCTGCCTTCCACAATGAACACATCGAAGGCCGGAGGGCATTGCGGTCGTTGGTCGGAGACGCAACGACGGACGCGGGGTCGATAAGTCATAGAGGTTCTCGTGGCTAAGGTGTTGATGACTTCATATGAAAATACATTAATAGGCTTATGAGCAAAATTCTATGATTTAAGCAATACGATTCACTGTTTACGTTCTACGCATTACGTTTTACGCATTACGTTTTACGTTCTACGAATTACGTTTTACGCATTACGCATTACGTTTTACGTACCACGATTCACTATCTTCGCATCGTGAATTATAGAATTGCTATTTTGGATATGTACCTCGGGCATGAGAATCAGGGCATGAGAGGAATCAAGGAAACCATCGAGAAATTTGCAAGTGATGAAGCCTTGCCTATAACCTACGAAATATTTGATATTAGAGGTAAAGGGGAAGTGCCCGACGCACGAAACTTCGATGTATTCATCAGCAGCGGTGGCCCAGGAAGCCCCATTGACAGCGCTGGCAGCGATTGGGAAAATAAGTTCTTTCATCTGATTGAATCGATTGAATCCATCAATAAGAAATCGGACGAGAAGAAATTCCTCTTTTTAATTTGTCACTCTTTTCAAGTGTTCTGCCGCAACTATGGTTACGGAGTTGTATGCCAGCGTAAGAGCACCTCTTTTGGAGTGATGCCTACCCACAAAACGGAAGCGGGTAAAGAAGATGCCATCTTGAAAAATCTCGCAGAAACGTTTTATATTGTTGATAGTAGAGAATGGCAAGTGATACAGCCCAATATGACCAAGTTTTTTGAAACACGTGCCGAAGTGCTTGCCTTGGAAAAGGAACGCCCGAATGTACCACTGGAAAGGGCTTTGATGGCCATCCGATTCTCCGATGAAATTTATGGCACCCAGTTTCACCCAGAAGCCGACGGTATAGGAATGCGTTACTATTTACTCACCGATGAAAAGAAGAAGGCGCAAGTGATTGAACAATTTGGTGAAGTGAAATACTTAGAGATGATTGATAAGCTTGACGACCCTGATAAAATCATTCTTACGCATCGCGAGATCTTGCCTAATTTCTTAAAGAAGAAATATATCACCTTCCCGCAGCATGAAGCGGCCTCTAAATAATTATTGTTTTGTAGTTGCTTGTTTGATTGACAAGGCAATTCTTTTTCTTTCTAAATCAACTTCCAACACTTTTACCATCACGGATTCATTGAGTTTCAATACCTGATTGGGATCGGTGATATACTGATTGGCTATCTCAGAAATGTGTACCATGCCATCCTGCTTCACCCCAATATCAACGAAGGCACCAAAGCGGGTGAGATTGGTTACCAATCCAGGAACAATCATTCCCACCGCCACATCTTCTATTTTATAAATCTTGGCAAATTCAAAAAGCTGTACCTCAGAGCGTGGATCGAGTCCGGGTTTGCGCAGCTCGGTGAGAATATCCTGAATAGAATGCACTCCAATTTTTTCATCAGCATATTGAGAAATCTTAATATTTGAAATCTCTTTCTCATTGCAAATTAATTGCTCCAACTTCAATCCCAAATCGGTGGCCATGCGCTCCACCAGCGAATACGCCTCGGGGTGCACTGTGCTATGATCGAGTGGATTTTTGCTTTGAGGAATTTTTAAGAATCCTGCACATTGCTCATATACTTTTGGGCCTAAGCGTGGAACTTTCAAGAGCTGCTTTCGTTGTGTGAAATTTCCATTTTCTGCCCTATAGCTCACGATATTTTCGGCGAGCACTGGCCCAATGCCGCTAACATAACTCAACAGGTGCTTGCTCGCAGTATTCAAATTCACGCCTACCTTATTCACGCAATGCTCCACCGTTTGATCGAGTCGTTCCTTCAATCGGTTTTGCGCAACATCGTGCTGATACTGTCCAACCCCTATACTTTTTGGATCGAGTTTCACCAGCTCCGCCAATGGATCCATTAATCGACGACCAATACTTACCGCGCCTCTCACCGTCAAATCGTAATCAGGAAATTCTTCCCTGCCAATAGCCGATGCTGAATAGATGGAAGCCCCATCTTCATTTACCATGAACACCGGAATATTTAATTGCAGTGACTGAATAAATTGCTGCGTCTCTCTACCCGCAGTACCATTACCAATAGCAAAGGCTTCAGTATTATATTCATGAACCCAAGTTCGAATTGAATGTTCGGCTTCGGTGAGCTTATGGTTTTTTTCGTGAATGAAAATGAGCGAGGTATGTTTCAGGTTGCCATTTTCATCAAGGCAAACCACCTTGCAACCCGATCGATACCCCGGGTCGATGGCCATTATTTTTTTACTTCCCAGTGGAGACGAAAGCAATAACTGGCGCAGGTTTTCGGCGAATACCTGAATCGCTTCTTCATCTGCCCGAGTCTTTAATGATTGTCGAAATTCATTCTCCAAAGAAGGCTGCAATAAACGCTTATACGAATCTTTGATGGCCAGTTTCACTTGGGCTGCCGACTCATTATTCCCAAACAAAAATTCGCGCTCCATCAAAAAATGAGCACGCTCTTCATTGGGTTCAATGCCCAAACGCAAGATCCCTTCCTCCTCCCCTCTGAAGATGGCGAGCATTCGGTGTGATGGGATTTTTGAGAGTGATTCGGTAAATAAAAAATAATCGCGGTACTTCGCTCCTTCCGTTTCTTTTCCATTCACCATCTTACTTTGAATGATGGCTTCGCGCTGATATAAATTGCGCATGGTATTACGCAATGCAGCATGTTCGCTCATCTCCTCTGCAATAATATCTCTGGCACCTGCGAGCACCAATTCAACCGTTGGTAAATCTTTACCCAAATACTTTTTTGCTTCCTGTAAAACCTCAATGCGTGTTTGCTTTTTTATGAGTTGAGCCAAAGGCTCCAATCCACGCTCCCTAGCGATGCTTGCGCGTGTTTTTCTTTTGGGTTTATAAGGAAGAAATAAATCTTCTAAGATGGTGATATTATTGGCTTCTTCTATGGCCTTTTTTAGTTGAGGGGTCAACTGACCTGCCTCTTCAATAGTTTTTAAGATATAGGTTTTTCTATTGGCAAGCTCTTGTGCTTCCTTGGCCAGTTCCATTATTTTCAAGAGCTGCACCTCATCCAAATTACCCGTTACATCTTTTCGGTAACGTGCAATAAATGGTATCGTAGCGCCTTCCGAAAACAGCTTCAGGGCTTGCTTCACTTGGTGGATACCAATTTGCATTTGCAAACTAATTCCTGAGGAGAATTCAATCATAAATCAAAAAAAAACTTTGGTGAGGTTTTAAAATTAAAGAAATCGTGGAATGATTATCTCCAATCAACCAAATAAACATCGAATACCAAAACCGAATTGGGAGGAATATCCCCAGCCGAACTGCTTCCATAACCTAAGGCACTTGGTATGATGAGTTTGCCTTTGCCTCCCTTTTGGTATTTTGGAATTCCCTCTTGCCATCCTTCGATTACTTGCGATAAGCCAAACTCAATTGGGACGCCTGTTTTCGTTGCATCAAACTTGGTTCCATCGAGCAGATAGCCAGCGTATTCTACTTTAACGATATTGCTCAAAGCTGGACTGCCTCCGGTTCCTGGCACATCGACGGTGTAATATAATCCGCTCGAAGTATATTGACCTGTCAAATTATTGGCAACAATATACTCGTCGATTTTCTCGCGATCGGTTTTTTTCTTTTTACAGCCAAACAAAACTAGGGTAGCACAAACAATTAAAAATATATTTCTCATTTCAGGTATAACTAAATTTTCCAGCTTCTTACGCCGTGTTCTTCAAATTGGAATCGTTTAAATTCGCCCCCAAACGACTTCAGGGCTTGCATTACAGGGTAACGCGTATTTTTCGGACAATAAAAAATCATGAATCCTCCACCACCGGCACCACTTATTTTACCGCCACTCGCACCATGAGCAATAGCAGTTTCATAAATTTCATCGATGCGTGTATTCGAAATTCCATCAGCCATCTGCTTCTTAAACATCCATCCAAAATTCAGGATTTCGCCAATCACATCGAGGTTTCCGGTGAGTATGGCTTCCTTCATCATGACACTTTGCTCCTTGAGTTTATGCATGGCGTCAATGCTCTTATCTTTTTTAGAATTCACATTTTTTTGTTGTTCCTCAATAATCGAGCTACTCAAGCGTGAGGTTGAAGTATAGTACAACAGAATATTATTCTCTAATTCGTTGATGTATTTTTGTTTAACACGTAGTGGATTTACAATGACTTTCTCACCAGAGAATTCCATGAAATTGAATCCACCAAAAGTAGCAGCATATTGATCTTGTTTGCCACCCGCCATTCCCAAATAGTTACGTTCTATTTCGAAAGCCAGCTTGGCTATATCGTATTCACCCAAGGGCAAGTTAAGCCACTCTGCAAAGGCCGATATAATGGCAACACACAAAGTAGAAGAGGTTCCCAAGCCGCTTCCAGCTGGTGCATCCACGAAAGTGCTCAATTCGAATCCAGTAATTTTTGTATCGAAATTCTCGATGATATATTTCGCAACGCCTTGTAATAATTGCAATTCACCCGATGTTTCTATTTGTTGTAAGGTGGTTGTTTTTATTTCGTTCTTATCTACCGCATTAAAAATAACGGTATCATCTTCACGGGGAATGAGGGTAGCATATGCAAAAAGATTGATGGTGGCATTGAGGATGGCACCACCATATACATCACTATACGGACTCACATCGGTACCACCTCCGGCGAGACCAATACGTAAGGGGGCTTTGCTTCTAATTATCATATTCGGTTCTTCGAATTAAAATAAATTTTTCTAATCGGTGAAAATCTTTTTATTTGCCTGCAACCTATTCTATTATGTATAAAAATTTACTTGCCATTTTCGCCGGACTCGTCGCTGCTTTTTTAGTACTGATGGTGATTGAGAATACCATCCCTCCTTTCTTTCAAGTAGCACCTCCAGCTCCCAATTTACCCAAAGCCGATTTTGAAGCCTATATCAATAGTTTGCCCAAAAACTTACTAATTACCAATGCCATTAGTTATGGTATCGCTTGCTTAATTGGAAGCATCGTGACAATGCAGATGGCCACACTTAAAAAGATGGCCTATGGTACGGTGGGGGTATTCTTAATTGTGGTTTTGGTGAACTTCTTCACAATCCTTCATCCACAATGGATGATTGGCTTAGGTGTTGCTTCAACCATCATTGGAGGTATTATTCCAATACTATTGAAACGTCAAACTACTTAGAATCCAAATATTCTTGGTTGAGCATATTCAAGATATCTTCGGTGATATCGAGGCTATCGTTGGCCAATAACATTTGCTGTTTGGTAAGGATATAATCGTATTTCTGATCGAGATTATATTTCTTAATATTATTATCTAAGCTCTGCATCATGGCCTTATTGAAGTTCTGAATCTTCGCATCTAATTCGCGCTCCATAACATCTTTACGCTGCTGATATACGGCATAGTCTTGCTGAAACTTTTCATAACGCGCTTGCAATTCCTTTTGTTTATTGTACTTATCAGTCATGCTGATATTGGCATTGTTCTCCAAAAGATATGCATCTTCCTGCAATTTAGTTTGTGCTGCAGTAAGCAATTGCTCTGTTGAAGCCAATGAGTTACGACTCGCTTCCACCTCTTTCTCCATGATACTGCGCTTGTCGGTAATGAACTTATAGCTGCTATCAATTTTTTCAACATCGACATAAGCGATACGCATGTTTTTATCACCGAAGTTAATATGCTTGGTAGGTTCAATTCCTTTGCCTCCTTTAAAATGCAACCAGAATAGCACGCCAACGGCAACCGCCAATACCAAATTCAGAATGAGAGAGAGATTTTTCATAGGCGCGAAAATAATAAATTGTAAGAGGTTTTTCAGCTAATTGCCAAAGAATTTGCGGCCAGCCAGGCTGTAGTCCATGCATTCTGGAAATTAAATCCTCCGGTGATGCCATCCACATCAATAATCTCTCCTGTGAAATAGAGCCCAGGAACCATTTTACTTTCCATGGTTTTGAAGTCGAGCTCCTTCAATTGAATCCCACCTGCCGTTACGAATTCATCTTTATAAGTCGTCTTACCACGTGCATCATATTCATCGACACTCACCCTTCTTGCCAATTTTTGCAATAGGTGCTTGGGTACTGCTTGCCAAATAGTATGGTCGTCGATGCCAGTATCATTCACAAAAAACTTCCACAGTCGCTTGGGAATATCGATGGGTGAATTTAAAATATTGGCTTGCTGATGCCATTGCTTATAGTTGGAAAGCTCTTGAAAAATATAGTCTGGCGTGCTTCCATGAATCCAATTGATGATGAACTTAAACTCATAATTTACCGATGCCAGATGTCGGGCACCCCAAGCCGAAAGCCTTAGAATGGCGGGCCCACTGAATCCCCAATGGGTGATTAAAATGGGGCCTTCTTCAACTAATTTGGTGCCTGCAATCTTCACTGTTGCCATGGGCACACTCACACCCATGAGGCTATTGATGGGATGCTTGGGTACATTGAAAGTGAATAAGGAAGGCACCGATGGAACAAAAGTATGTCCCATCTCCAATAATGTTTTTTTAAGGTCTTCTGCGATATTTCCCCCAGCAGCAACCACCACGGCATCGCAACGATAGCGTTGAGTATTGGTATACAATTCGAAGGCATGTTCCGTTTTTTTAATTTCCGTGATTCCCGCATTCATCAAAATCTGGATTCCCAATTTTTCCGCTTCTCTCAAGAAACAATCGATAATAGTTTCCGATGAATCCGTCACTGGAAACATTCGTCCGTCGGGCTCTGTCTTCAATGTTACGCCTCGCTGTCGAAACCATTCGATGGTATTTTCGGGATTGAATTTGATGAATGGACTCAGCATTTCGCGCGCACCCCGAGGATATTTCTTAACCAAATCGCGCGCATCAAATAACGAATGCGTAACATTACAACGCCCGCCACCACTTATTCGCACCTTACCCAATAAGGTGGAAGTGCGTTCAAAGATAGTGATCTGCGCATCCGGTCTCTGCATCGCAATATTCAAAGCACAAAAAAATCCGGAGGCTCCTCCCCCAATAATGGCAATATCCATGTTGCAAAGATTACTTATTAAACGGGAATTAACAATGAATAATACACGCAGAAATTATGCACTACCTTTGACCCATGAAATTTAGTATTGGAGATAAGGTTCGCTTTGTAAACGAAAACATGGATGGCATCGTGTCGGCAATCCTCAGCAATGAGATGGTGGGCGTTACCGTAGATAACGATTTTGAGATTCCGGTTTTAATTGGTCAAATCGTAAAAATATCGTTTGAAGATTTTAGTAATACCGCAGCAACAACGGCCGTGGTAGAAGTAAAAACTGCCGACAAGGGCTTCGATGAAAACCTTTACGCATCTTTTGTTCAGCTCAACGATCAACAGATGGAACTGTATTTCATCAACCATACCAACCAACGAGTTTTTGTAAATTACTATACCACCAAAGACCAGCAGCTAACACCGAAATTCTTTGCTATGGTAGATGCTTTCGATTATAAGAGCGTTGATAAATTAGCAATGGATCAGTTTGCTAATTGGCCTGAATTTAATTTCCAGGTATTAATCAAACCCGAACAAACTGCCTGGTCGCCCGTGGTGAAGAACTTGCAAGTGCCTGCTTCCCGCTTCTTCAAGCACCTGAGAGCCACGCCCATCTTACAAAAGCAAGGGTATTTGTTTTTAATTAATGAAGCCTTGAATGAAGAAGCCATTCAGAAACTGGCCACCTTCCAACCACGATCTGAAGCAGTGGAAACAACCATCGCTGCTCTCAAAGCGCCCCTTTCCATCATCGACTTACATATCGACAAAATTCATAATAACTATACCCAGTTAACCAAGCAAGAAACTTTGCAGGCGCAGTTAAAGTATTTTGAGAAGAACCTGGAAGATGCAATGGCAGCAGGAATGAAAAAGGTGACTTTCATTCATGGAGTAGGTAACTTGAAGCTAAAAAATGAGATTGTGAAAGTGCTTAAAACCAATACGCACGTCAAAGAAATAAAGGATGCCCCTACCGATGAATTTGGTTATGGAGCGACGGAAGTATTCATCTCCGAATCGTAAGCATTATTTCGAATGAGGTAGAAGAAAAATAGGAAGAGAGTAATACCGGCTTCACGTTCAATGAGGCTTTCAACACTAAAGCCCGTCACGAACAAGCTGACGAAAGCCAGCATCAAATAATTATTTCTTGGTAGTTTTTTCACCATGCCAAACATGAGGATGAGTATGGAGATGAATACAGCAAAACCAATGATACCGTGTGCTGCCAAGGTTTCAATATATTGATTATGGCAATTGGGTAATGTTTCTTCGCGCATCAGTCGGGTTCCATCGATAAGATATTGCGATTCGATATCTTGTTGCAAATCGCCACTCCCTACACCAAATATTGGATGATCCTCGAAGATATGCATGGCAACTTTCCATGTTTCAAATCGGCCGGAAATGGAATAGTAACCTACATAGTCATTATTATAATAACGGTTCAAATCGTCGAAGGTATTATCAATACGATTCTTAACAGATGCCACCGAGAAATACATCACCATTGGGAAAGCAATCATTGCAAACAAGCCCCCAATGAGGGTTTTATATCTACGAGTACGAATCGTATGTCGCAATAAAATCATCACCAATGCAGCGTAAAATGCCATGAGTCCGGTGCGTGCACTCAATACATGCAGTGCAATAATATTGATGATGATGGCAAAGAGCAGCAGCTTATCAAAGGTGGTGGTTAATATTATTTTAAAATTCTTTTGTATCAAATGCAATCCTAAAAACACACTCAAGGCCAGCATCATACTAAAATAAATATGCATAGTACCACCAATGATTTCTATGGGTTTAGATTGCTGAATAAGGATATTATATTCCTCGAAATGCATTGCATAATCAATCATGGTAAGGGTGGCGAGGATCGCTATCACAAATACAAAGATGCCTATGAAGAGACGACGAGCGAAGTCGGTAAACGACGGTGTTTGCGAAAAGGCAATTGGAAAGAGTAAAAACAAAACCTTCAATCCGGTTTTGCTGTTTAAATTTTCGATGCTATTGGTATATAGATATCCAAATACACAAAGCACGAACAAGGCCATAAACAGGAGATTGATGGGTTGATAGAGTGAAGACAGTTTATAATTCTTGTAGTTGAGGATGGCTGAGAAGAGTAAGCATATCAAGCCGGTATTCTCTAAACCACGAAGGAATCCATCACATGGAATTCCTAATGCTAAGAAGCATCCGCCCAATAAAAAAAAACTCTTCGCATTAAAATATTTTTGAAGCATGTAACTCCTTACTCTTTAGTGAAACTCAGGCTACATTCAAAATCTTGTTCAGTAACTCCGAGCTTATCGGCGGCAATTTTAGTCAATATTATTAAATTATCTGCCGGATATGCATCAGTAATTAATCCAATTACTTTTACATACACAGCCTTGTTGGTGCTAGTGCATGTCACTTTGATAATGGTTCCTTCGGGTGCTCCATTAAAAAGTGCGGCATATTGATTCGGTGGTGTGATAGTATTACTCCATGAGGCAAGTCCATTGGAAACAAATTCCACCGGGGCTTTGGGAGATGCTGGCTTTTCCGGCGATTTGGGCTTTACAACTGGAGGCGTCACCTTGGGTTTGTTGGCTGCTGCCTTCCTCAATGAATCGGCTTGGGCTAAATTCTCAGCTACAATTTGTTGTTGTGGCGCATGCTTGTAACCTACAATCAATCGTTGGGCAATAAACAAGTTGGGGGTGGTAAGTTTATTCCATTGCTTGATTTGCGATTCCTTCACATGGTATTTCTTAGCAATGCCAGGCAATGTTTCGCCCGAAACCACCTTATGATAAATGGCAGTACTATCGGGTGGAAAGGCCCAACCAGAGAGCATCAGCAAAATGAAACTAATGGAAAATAAAAATTTCATAGAGCAAAGATAACTTATCGTACTCAAAACAATATCTTTGTGATGGAATGAAAAAAATTATCCTCTTACTCTTCGTTAGTTTGTTTATCACCGAAGCCATGGCCCAAAAAAAGGTAATGGTATTTAAATTAATGGATGAAATTTCACCCAAGACCTGGAGATATACGCAGAAGGCATTTCAATCGGCACGCGAACAAAAGGTAAGCGCCGTGGTGATGGAACTCAATACCTATGGCGGTTTGCTCGATGATGCCGACTCCATACGATCTACCATCCTCAATGCGGGGATGCCTGTTTATGTGTACATTAATAATAATGCTGCTAGTGCTGGCGCCCTCATTAGCTTGGCTTGCGATAGTATTTATATGCATCCAGGAGGCACTATTGGTGCAGCTTCGGTGGTGAATCAAAATGGGGAATTGCTGCCCGATAAATACCAAAGTTATATGCGCGGCATCATGCGCAGTACGGCCACCCAAAATCACCGTCGAGGCGATATTGCCGAAGCGATGGTGGATGGAAATGTGGTGGTGGATAGCATCAATAAAAAAGGGCAAGTGATTACATTTACTGCAGAGGAAGCCATTAAATATGGGTTTTGTGAGGCCAAGGCCAATTCGATTACCGACGTACTTCAACGCACCCAACTCAGCGATGCTGAACTCATTTACTATGAACCTTCTGCTCTCGATAAATTTATTGGATTGCTTAAAGCACCCATGCTTAGTGGCATTTTAATTCTGTTAATTTTGGGTGGAATCTATTTTGAGTTTCAACACCCTGGAGCCATGTTCCCTATTGGGGTGAGCTTGATTGCCGCCATGTTGTATTTCGCTCCAAATTATATGGACGGACTCGCAGCCAACTGGGAAATCGTTTTATTCTTTATCGGACTGGTCTTACTCATTCTCGAAATCTTTGTGATACCGGGAGTCGGTGTGGCGGGGATTTCGGGAATCATATTATTAATTTCATCGCTGATACTTGCTATGGTGAAGAACGATTATTTCAATTTTGATGGGGTGGGTAATGGCTCATTGAATTTGGCATTAAAGATTGTGAGTATCTCATTCATCTCTACGATTTTAATTGCGATTGTATTGAGTCGGTTTATGGTGAGCAGAAATTTCTTCGAACGCATAGCGCATACCCAAACCTTGGCCGATTCGAAATTAGTGAACAGCCTCTTGCATCGTGAAAGTATTTTAAACCTGAAAGGCATAGCCATCACCGACTTAAAACCCCAAGGCAAAATTGAAATTAATGGAATCTTGTATAATGCCGTGAGTAGTGGTGAATTTATAGATGCACAATCGATCATCGAAGTGTACAAGGAAAACTCGATGATGGTATGGGTAAAAAAAATATAATATAATTTTATTATGGCTTATAACGAAGCCCTCGCGAATAGAATACGAGAGTCACTTTGCGATTTTCCCAATATAGAAGAAATGGAGATGATGGGTGGACTGGCGTTCATGCTCAATGATAAAATGTGTGTGGGTGTTTTTAGAGGTAATTTGATGTGCCGTATCAATCCAGAAATGAATGAAGTAGTAGTAGAGAAAACGGGATGCACCACCATGGTATTGGGTAAACGCCCTATGCTTGGGTATGTATTAATTGAGGAAGAAGGAAGAAGAACTAAAAAGGATTTTGATTATTGGATTAACCTATGTCTCGAGTTTAATCCTTTGGCTAAATCATCAAGAAAAAAAGAAAAAAAATAAACTTAAACTCAGGTCACTAAATCACTCCCTCAATGGGCCACATGATTATCAGAACCTATCAACCACAAGATCATACTGCTTGTATTGAACTCTTCAATAGCAATACACCTAAGTATTTCGATCCCTCGGAGCGCACCGATTTTGAGTCATGGCTACAAGGCCAGGATGAAGGGAAACTGGCATACAAACAAACTGGAGAGGAATTTTACTATGTGGTGGAATTAGAAAATAAAATTGCTGCTTGCGGTGGATTCTATATACCCAAAGAAGGACTAGAAGCGAGTATGACTTGGGGCATGGTAGCACACAACAGGCACCGGCAAGGAATAGGCAAGGCATTGCTTTTACATCGAATCAAGGAAATTGAAACACGTTATCCGCAATATGCAATTGCTTTAGATACCACCCAATTTAGCTATCCTTTTTTTGAGAAGCAAGGTTTTCGAATTACAAAAATTACTCCCGATTTTTATGGCCAAGGAATGGATCGCTATGACATGATTAGATAAAAATTATATATACACTAAATATGAGTCTCGTTAAATTTACAAATAACTACACACGTTTCAATTCTTGGGCGAACATCGAAATTATTCAATGGCTACAGCAGGTTGATACGGTGTTACTTTATCAGGAAACACCTTCGAGTTTTAAGTCATTGGATTTCACATTGCAGCATATTTTAAGAGCACAGAAATTCTGGCTGGCATTCATCACCGAGAAGGATACCACAAATTTCAATTGGTCGGTAAGACATAACGAAGTAGAAAATATTTTACGTGAATTAGGGGAAGTCTCCATTCAAATACAAGAGCAGTTTGCAGCATTTACAGATGCCCAGTTGAATGATATGCTGGAACTGAATGCCGAATGGATGCAAAACAGTTTGAGCAGGTACGAGTATATTGTGCATGTTGTAAATCATAGTAGTTTTCATCGCGGCCAACTCATCACCATGGCTCACACCATTGGCATTACCGAGGGCATCGTGAATACCGATTATAATTATTTCAATACCCTAAATCAAAAGGGATAGCGAATGAGCAGTATCACTAAAATACCCTTAAAGTAGTATTTTTTATATGCCGTCGAATCCTAAATTTGCCTTTATTCAAGTTTGCCTTTATAAAATACAAAATCTAATCCTGCCCCATTATTATGAAGAAATACCAATTTCCTAGAATTTGTGTTCTTGTGATGCTTCTCATCTTTGGAATTAAAACGAACGCACAAAAGAAAGTCAGCACCGAATATTCCGACTTGTATTTTTATATTAATGATATACTAGAAGTTCGTGATGATACCGTGTATGCTACGATTCCGGCTGGCAAGAAAGCAGGAATAAAACTCAATACCACGCTAAAAGTATACGGCTCCATTAATGTTGGAATTAAAAGCAGAGAGAATATTGAGTACGGATATGCAATCGTAACTGCGGTAGGTGATTATACTTCCTTTGTAACCATCGTGCGATATGATGTAACCGATAAAAATTCGGAAATTTATGTGAATGACTATGTGGTGGCCGCGGAAATATTAATTCCACCCCTTCCCTATCATTCCATGTTTTTTGAGATGGCTAAAAAGAATATAAATTTCTATATTGATAAAAAGCCCCTCTACACTTTTAAGGGTTTGCTATATTACGATAGCAAAGGAAATGAAGATAGCATGATAACGCAATGCATCAACAGCATGCACGATGTGTACGAGATAATTAAAGATATGGAGAAATATCAATACTTGCGTGACACCATACCTACTGGGCGTTACAAAGGCAAGAGCACCATGAATTTAATTAAAGACCCGAAGCCGAAAGACATTTTGGCATTCATGAAATACGTGAATAATTATTCGATAAGTTATACGAGCAACGACTGGAATTTCCCTGACATTTTTGCAACCTGGGTAATGAATAAAGCACCGTATAGTAAAATCGAGATTATGGATTCGGTATATTATTTCAAGAATAAATCGTTAGAACAAATTCGAGTGATTAGAGAAAACAAAGCACTCATTTTAAAAGAAGAGATGGTATATTATTGGGCCGCCGGAATCCCCAATTTCATCAATAATAACCAATTCGATTCGGCAAATACGATCCTGGATATTGCCATAAAAATAGGCACTGAACTCAAAGACAGTGCTGGTTTGGTATACTGCTATTTCATGAAGGCTCAACTTTATCAAGACAAAGAAAATTATAACGAAGCCATTAAATATTGCAAAAAAGCATCTGCACTTTACTTGCTACTTAAAGATTATAGTGGACTCTTAAATTGTGAGCTCAAAGAGGTTTATTGTCTTTATGCCGACAAAAAATATAAAGAGGCTATTGTAAGTGACAAGAAAACTCTCGACGATTACAATACTTATAAAGATCAATTAAGTAGCTTCAACAGAAATTTTTTGGAACCAAAAATTTACTATTACCTGGCAATTAATTACTATGAGCTTTTCGACTTCAATGCTGCCATGGATAATTTCCAGAAAGCCATTGCTATAAACAATAACCTGAACACATTGGATAGCCGCAAGAAAAATATCACATACTACGATATGGTGGCTACCATCTACAAAAAACAAGGAAAGAGCAATGAGGCCATCGATGCGTATGGTAAACTTTTAAAAAGCTATAAAGATTTAGGGAATCGTGAAAAAATCGCGTATACCTATTACAGTATGGCATCTGTATATTTCAATCTCGGTAAATTTAACGATGCAATCGATTATTATAATGAATCGTACCGTGGTTATTATAATTTAGAATCTTATTCCAATGCGGGATTGGCGCGTTCAGGGGTGGCAAAATCATATCAGCGCTTGGGTAAATACGACGATGCTGTAACCATTTTCAAAGAAGCCATCATCCTACGCCAATATAAAAATGATTATTCAGGTACCGCTTATACCTGGACAAAACTAAGTGACCTCTATGTAGAAATGGGTGAGAAAGATAAGGCGGTGCTCGCCCTCGATAGTGCAGTGAGCTATTATGTAACGGCAAAAGATTCAAGTGGCTTGTACGATATCTATACCTCATATGGGGAAATGTACACCAAAGAGAAAAATGAAATGAAGGCCTTTGAAAAATACAATAGTGCTTATGATATGTCGGTAAAATCGAACAACCGAATTAATCAGATTGAGAGCTCTTATAATATGGCAACAGTTGCTTATAGTTACGATACCGCGGCTTCACGCAAGTACTTTACCATCTGTAATAATTTGGCTAAGGAGATGGGTGATGTGAGTAATCAAATTTATTCACTTTTGAATTTAGCCAATCTGGCTTCGTTAAATTTCCAATACGTTGACTCCAAAAACAAAATTGATAATGCCTTATTCATCGCCAATAAAAATGCAAACATCCGTGAAATTGCGGTCTGCTATAACTATATGGCACGCATCTTTACCAACGAACTCAATATTGAAAAATCAACGGAGTACTATCTCAAATCGATTCATATTTTCGATTCTATTGGGGAGGTAACCCAGCTCTCGCGATTGTATTCTAATGTGGGCAGCAACTATGTAACTCGCGGCGATTTTATCAAAGCCGATTTGTACTTTAATAAATCGTTGGAGGTAGCACGGAAAAATAACAATATACTCGACCAATCAGATGCATTCAATTCCATCAGTTATCAGTACAATTTAACAGGCGATTTTCACAATGCATTAATCTATGCCGACAGCTCAATTAGTTTAGTGAAAGACCTTCAAAACAGCGCCTATATTGCCAATTGCTATCTCACTAAGGGTGGAATTTACCAGCACACTTCTGAATATAAATTGGCCAACTACTACTATACGATGGCAGATAGTATTTACGTAAAAGACAATAATCTATTGGGTCGTTCGGTCTCGCAAAATAATATTGGAACCCTATACTATTGGCAAGCCGATTTTGATGGATGCTACCCTTATATTAAAACGGCATATGACATTCATGAAAAAATAAAACTTCATAATGAATCATGGATACTATACGGACTTAATTTGGGCGAAATATTTTTAGTAAAGAAAGATTATCCAAATTCCTTAAAATATTTGATGCCATCATATACGATATCAAAAGAAAAGAAGCTCAATCGTATGGCCTCAGAAGCAGCACTGGTATTAGGTCATTTAGAATATGATCGTAAAAATTATACGCAAGCCCTCACCTACTTAAATGAATCATCGCAGTATGGAAATTTGAGCAACGAGCGGGAGAAAACCATTGAAGCAGCCTTATACCTCGGTCGCACCTACATGAAACTCAACAATACCGCTAAGGGTGTGGAGTATCTTCAAAAATGTGTGGACGAATCGGCGCGTTATAATATTGTGAAATACAATTGGGAGGCACTCTACGACTTAGGCACCTTCTTTTTTGAAAGACAAAAATTCGATTCCTCAGTAATCTATTATAAGCAGGCAATCAAGATCATAGAAGAAAATTCATCCAATGTTTTTGATGATGAGAAAGTGAGAAGCAAATATTCAAATGACAGCAGAAAAGTAGATTTGTACTCGAAAATTATTGCCTCGTTTATCGAACTACATGACACAACTGCCGCCCTTGAGTTTGCCAACAAGAGCAATATTCAAGGAATGAAAGATCAGATTTCGAGAGGTGGTTTAGTTATTGACGACCCAAAGAAAGCTGAAGCCTTGAAACGTGCACAGGAACTTGAATTACAGAGCAAAACACTAAAGGAAAATTTATCTAACGAGAAAGCAAAACCAGTAGCTGAACAAAATCAGGAAGTGATAAGCTCTTATGAACGTTCCATCTTAACCGTGGAAGCCGACTATGTGAATTATATTGATTCCCTGGTGACTACCTACCCCGACCTGAAAGATAATTTTGTAACCCATACCAACCCGAAAGACTTTGAATCGTATCAAGAAAATATACCTCAAGATGTAGCCGTGGTATTGTATATGATGAATGATGACAACCTATTTATTTTCACGGTGACAAATCAATCGAAAAAAGTGAGTGTGGTTCGTATCAAACAAAAAGAGTTAGAAACTAAAATTAAAAACTTCCAAAGCCTATTAAATGTTCCCGATAAATCGGCGGGTGCACATACCTTGAAACTCAGAGGGGGCGAGCTATTGGAAGAACCTGTGCAAACGGGACTCACCTTGCTCGGAACCTCTAAAGATTTGTATAAGATTTTGATTGACCCTATCGCTGCAGATATCAAAGGCAAAACAAAAATTTGTATCATCCCGAATGGAAAGCTTTGTAATATTCCATTTCAAGTTTTAGGAAATGGTACCAATCCAACCGACTTCCGTTTCTTAGTTGAAGATTACTCCATCTTTTATATTACGAAGCTCGATATCTTCTTACGTAACTCTAGAGGCAATGATAGCTTGAACTCTATGGCAGCCTTTGGCAATCCCGATTACAATCATACCCAAAAAGAATTGCCCAGTGCAGAAAGAGAAGTGAAAGACATACAAAAGATGTTGGTGAATGGTGATTACTACTATGGCAAAGAAGCCACCGAATTGCAAGCCAAACAATCACTGCAATCAAAACATTTCATTCATTTCGCTACACATGGTATTCTCGACAATTCCAATTTCAAAAACTCGTATATCAAGTTCACTTCCGATGCCTCCGACGATGGGAACCTCAGCATTTCTGAAATCAAGGGATTGAAGAAATTAAGTTGCGATATGGTAGTGCTCTCTGCATGCGAAACAGCAGTAACTACCGACTCCATCAAAGGCTGGTACTATTCGGCGGCAAATTCCTTCTTGGAGAAAGGCGTGAAAACAGTGATTGCTTCCTTATGGAGTGTGGATGATGATGCCACAGGAATTTTAATGACGGAGTTCTACAAAAACCTCAAAACAATGCCCAAAGCCGAAGCTTTACGCGCTGCCCAAGCAACACTTTCCAAAAATCCCAAATACATTCATCCCTTCTTCTGGGGCGCGTTTGTATTGTATGGGGATTGGAGGTAGTGCGGGGGGAGTAGTTAGAAGTTAGTAGTGAGTAGTGAGTAGTGAGTTGTGAATCGTAAGTCGTAAAACGTGAATCGTAAAACGTGAATCGTATTAAATACAATTTTAAAAAATGGTGAATCAATAAATTTAAACTTGCCAACTGCGAAGCAGTTGAATAATAATAGCCATAATGATAAATTTAGTTTCGATTGTCCTCCGATAAATAATGAAGCCGAATGGAAGGCGATGCTCGCATTGCATTATAACCATGCGGAGGAGATGGCCAGCCTCATTGAAAAATTACCGGAATCGGTTTTATGGGAAATATTTGTTGAAGAAAAATACGGAACATATTATCGAAATATCCAGGGTATCATCGAGCATTCGCATTATCATTTAGGGCAAATTGTGATCATTAAAAAGATGATTGATGCGGGGAAAGGGGGATTGTAAAATTCAATCTTGAATTCATAAAAATCCATCCCCGCGAACGCCGCAGTTGGTTTTGTGGGTATGCCTTTGCGCGAGCCTCACCAACGGCACAAATCGGGGTGAGTGCGGAGTTTGAGAGCCCAGTGAAATGAATAGCTCTGAATAATTCATCATTTTATATTTCATACCCGAATTCCAAACCCTATTTTTACACTCGATTCAAAATCTAATCCCACCTCAATGAAAGCCATCATCAATACCCAATACGGTCCGCCCGAGATTGTGAAACTCATGGACGTGCCAACTCCCATTGCCAAACCTGGGGAGGTGCTCATTCGCGTAAAAGCTAGCACGGTGAACCGCACCGACTGCGGCTTTCGAAGCGCTGAATATTTTATCTCACGATTTTTTAGCGGACTCTTTCGCCCTAAAAATAAAACCCTAGGCAACGAATTCGCTGGCATCATCGAAGCGCTTGGAGCGGGAGTAACCAACTACAAAATTGGGGATCAGGTTTTCGGCTATAACGACAAAACCTTTGGTGCACATGCAGAATTCATGACAATGGATGCTTTAGGCTCCATGGCGCTCCTGCCCTCTGGCTGGACGTTTGAAGATGCCACCGCACTCACCGAAGGAAGCCACTATGCACTCTGCGATATCAGAGCAGCGAAAGTGCAAGCGGGACAAAATATTTTGGTTTACGGTGCTACCGGCGCTATTGGATCGGCTGCCGTGCAATTGCTCAAACATTTTGGTGCACAAGTGACGGCCGTTTGCAGCACGCCCTATATGGATTTGGTAAAATCGCTAGGAGCCGATCGGGTGATTGATTATACGAAAGAAGATTATTCGAACTCGGAACAACGCTACGATTTTATATTTGATGCCGTGGGAAAAAGCTCCTTCGCCAAAGCAAAAAAGGTGCTTACCGAAAATGGAATTTATATCTCCACCGAGCTGGGAAAAAATTCGGAAAATGTATTCTTGGCCATGATAGCAAAATACAAAAAGAAAAAGGTGCTCTTTCCCATTCCAAGCATTAATAAGAGTGATGTCGACTTCCTACAATCGCTCGCCATCGCAGGGAAATTCAAACCAGTGATCGATCGCGCCTATACCCTGGAACAAATGGTGGAGGCATATCGCTATGTGGAGTCGGGACTGAAAATTGGGAATGTCATCATCAAAATTTAATGCCTTTTAATTTTGGATAATTAATTCTATTTTTACTCTCTAATCATTCAATTCATGAATCCGATTCTTAAAAATTTTATTGCCGTAGTCATTGGCCTCATTGTGGGTGGTGCCATCAATATGGGTGTCATCCTCATCAGCGATAGTATCATCCCTCCCCCACCAGGTGCCGATGTTACCACTACCGAAGGACTGATTGCTTCCATGCATCTTTTCGAACCCAAACATTTTATCATGCCCTTCTTAGCACATGCGATTGGTACGTTTGCTGGTGCATTAATCACCGCACTCATGGCTGCAAATAATAATATGAAACTGGCCTTGTTAATCGGGCTATTTAATTTGGTGGGTGGCATCATGGCTATCATGACTTTGCCTGCTCCCGTTTGGTTCTCGGCACTCGATGCGATTGTGGCATATATTCCGATGGCTTATTTGGGTGGCTGGATTGCTACCAAAAAAATACGTTCCTAAACATAAAATAAATTTATCATCATGAGTAATCAAAATATATCTATCACCGTTCAATGTACCGTAAATGCTTCGCTGGAGCAGGCATGGGATTATTTCACCCTGCCCGAACATATTACCCAATGGAACTTTGCATCCGACGACTGGCATACTCCCAAAGCTGAAAACGATTTGCGCGTGGGTGGAAAATACTTCGCACGCATGGAAGCAAAAGATGGTAGCTTCGGTTTCGACCTCATCGGGATTTATGATGAGATTGTGAATCAAAAACTACTTGCCTATCATTTAGAAGATGGCAGAAGGGTACGCGTGGAATTTATGAGTAACGAATCAAGCACTGAAATCACCGAGACCTTCGATGCAGAGACAGAGAACAGCAAAGAGCTTCAAAGAGGCGGCTGGCAAGCAATCCTCGACAATTTCAAACGCTATGCAGAGAAGTCCAATTCAACGATTTAATTTCATCAATTCATTTCAAAATTATTTTAAATGAGAATTTGCTTTAGACTAAGTTTATTTAGCCTGCTATGTTTATTTGTAATAAATGGCAACGCACAGAAATCAAATACCGGAAACTGGTTTATCTATTTTGGCAATCAAAAAATAAACCGCCACTGGAACTGGCATAATGAAATTCAATACCGGAACTATAACCTCATTGGCGACTTGCAACAACTCGTATTAAGAACGGGCTTCGGTTATAATTTATCTGAGAACAATAATAATGTCCTCCTGGGTTATGCCTATGTATATTCCGAACGCTACCTCCCCAGTTCATCCGATAAAGTAGGTGCCACAGAGCATCGTATCTTTCAGCAATTCATCACCAAACAAAATTTCCGATTTATCAATCTCACCCATCGCTATCGTATTGAAGAACGATTTCTACCTGATAAATTTCAAGTGCGTTTTCGATATTTCCTTTCTGCCAATATTCCAATTACACGTCAAAGCATGTCGGCCAATACGTTGTATCTTTCGATGTACAACGAAATATTTATGAACGCCACGGCTCCGGTTTTCGATCGCAATAGAATTTATGGTGCCATTGGTTATGTGCTTCCCCGCAATATGCGAATAGAGGTGGGCATCATGACCCAGCAATTGGAAAACAGTCACAGAAATCAAATTCAAATTGTGTTTTTCAATAATATGAATCTGCATCCCATACGTTTTCGAAAATATTCAGGAGATTAGAAATATAATTCTATCTTCACTTTTCAAAACAATTCCTAATGACTTCCGAATCTTCAACACGTATTGAATCCATCGACCTTTTAAAGGGCCTGGTGATGGTAATCATGGCACTCGATCATACACGAGATTATGTGCATGCATCGGCATTTTATATCGACCCTACCGATCCGGCACATACCACCATAGCTGCATACCTCACCCGATGGATTACGCATTTTTGTGCACCCATTTTCAGTTTCCTCGCGGGCATAAGCGCCTTCCTGATGGGAAGAAAAAAAACCAAGTCGGAGTTGTCGGGGTTCCTTATCAAACGCGGACTCTGGCTCATGTTCCTCGAGCTCACTGTGATTAATTTCGCATGGTATTTCGACTGGCAATTTCGTACACCAACTTTAGTGGTGATTTGGGTTTTGGGTGTAAGCATGGTGGTGCTCGGTGCCTTAATTCATCTGCCACGAACAGCAATTTTAATTTTTAGTTTGGTATTGATTGCTGGTCATAACTTACTCGATAACGTTCATTTTGATGGAAATTATTTCTGGGCCATACTTCACGAATTCAATTATTTCCCTATTGGTACCGAATCGCATTTGGTAGTGGGCTACCCTATCATTCCTTGGATTGCGGTGATGTCTCTGGGATATTATTTTGGTTCGTTTTATGATAAGAAACACGAAGCAACGCCCCGTCGCAAAACATTTAATATCATTGGTATGTTTGCTTTGCTACTTTTTGTAGTGATTCGCTATATCAATAAATATGGAGATCCTACCCCTTGGTTGCATTACGATACCCATATTCAAAGCCTGATGTCGTTTATGAATCCCAATAAATATCCGCCCTCATTATTATACCTCTTGATGACTTTGGGAGGTGCCTTTTTATTTTTGGCCAATTCCGAATCGTGGAGAGGCAAGGTGGTGAAATTTTTCGTCACCTTTGGCAGGGTGCCTTTCTTTTACTATGTACTGCATCTCTATTTAATCCATCTCATTGCCATGGCCCTGGCGCATTTCACGGACTTTGGATGGCAAGCCATGATATTGCCAACGTGGGTATCGCTGGTGACCACGCTGCAAGGCTATGGCTTCGATTTGTGGGTGGTGTATTTAGTTTGGATTGTAGTGATTATGATATTGTATCCATTGTGTCGTAAATTCGATTTATATAAATCTTCACACAAAGAAAAATGGTGGCTTAGTTATTTATAAATTCAAACTCTTATTTCAATCGCATTATGAAAAATAAAATTGGAACCAAAGACAAACCCTTAGTATTAAAAACACCACCCCTAAGTTCGGAGTACACCATGCATGTGGACGAAAAAGATGGGGATGAAATTTTAGTATGTACCGTTGGAAAAACGGTGCTTCACTATCGACTGCGCTGCCTTGCCGATGCACATGCCATGCTCAAAAAACATGGCGACTGGATGGAGCTGGGCAGTGCCGATGAACAGAAACCCGCCAAAGACGGCACTTTCGAAGACTGGGGTCGTTCGGAGAAAAACCCTGTGGGTGGATGGTATGGTATGAAGAAGGGACTGCGCGGGCGTTTCGGCATGTATATCCCACCCTTGATGGAGGCCCTGGGTTTGGTAGAACTAACGCATGAAGCCAAGGGCAATAAAATCAAAGCGAAATAGTTTTTGATATTATTGTTCAAAAATTCTAAAAATATATTGCTACAACGTTGATATTCTTCTAGGTGAAAAAAAGTATTGACAGATAAAACTAAATATCCTGTTCAAATGAAGATGATTTATATGAACAATATTTAATAGTATTGAATGATCGTGTGAAACATCAATACTTAAACAGAAAAGAATTTAAGTTATTACAAACTGGTTAGTTCGAATATAAAGAATAATGAAAATTTTATAAAAATGGATTGAAAATTTCCTTTTCGATGCGGATATTTTCCATTTACTTTGATTGCGCGCTTACCTTCAGGCAATAGAAACTTCACAAATGCCCCTAAACTTTGAAACAAGACTACCCTGAACAATTTTGTAAAAATTAGCCTTATCAAAAATTAATTATAAACGTTGACATGAAAGATAAAAGAGTATCACCCATTGAGATGAGTGGTGAAGATTTCAAAAAAATAGGGTATCAATTAGTAGATGTCATTTCCAATTTCATGGAAACTATTCATGAAAATCAGGTTACCACAGGAGAAACGCCCAAGCAAATTCAGGAGATTTTAGGGAATGATCCATTGCCGGATAATGGAATGGCGGTATCAGAAATAATAGATAGATCTTCTGATTTGCTATTCAATCATTCATTGCTCAACGGGCATCCAAAATTTTTCGGATACATTACCTCCTCACCCTCTCCCATCGGTGCCATGGCCGATTTTCTCGCGGCTGCGGTCAATCCAAATGTAGGTGCCAATATTTTAAGCCCCATGGCTACCGCAATAGAAAAACAAACAGTGAAATGGTTGGCAGAATTTATAGGTGTTCCTACTACTTTTGGAGGAATATTGGTAAGTGGTGGCAATATGGCCAACTTCACCGCCTTCTTAGCAGCAAGAACAGCCATGGCACCAAAGAGTTTGAAGGAGGATGGCTTAACGAATAATGCAGGAGAAATGGTTTTCTATTGTTCAAAAGCAACTCATACTTGGATTGAAAAGGCGGCTGTATTATTTGGTCATGGCACAAAAGCAATCCGCTGGATTGAAACTGATGCTAAAAATAAAATGAATACGGAAATTTTAGAAAAAACCATTCATGATGATATTAAAAGTGGCAAAAAACCTTTCCTTGTTATTGGAAATGCCGGTGATGTGAGTACAGGAGTCGTAGATAATCTTTCTACCATTGCAACAATCTGCAAAGCACATGATCTATGGTTTCACATCGATGGAGCATATGGAATTCCAGCAGCCGTTGTACCAAAATACTACAAACTATTTGAAGGAATTGAGGAAGCCGATTCTATCGCACTTGATCCACATAAATGGCTGTATGCACCACTGGAAGCAGGCTGCACCCTCGTAAAAAATCCACAATATTTGATCGATACATATAGTTCACATCCGGCATATTACAATTTCACAAGTCATGAAGATCAACCTTCACTCAACTACTATGAATTTGGATTTCAAAATTCGAGAGGATTCAGGGCACTCAAAGTATGGATGGCTTTGCAACAAGTAGGTAAGAAGGGTTATATAGAAATGATTGGAGACGATATCGAATTAGCTCAATTGCTTTTTGAGGAAGCAAAAATACATTTGGAACTTAATGCAGTAACTCAAAATTTAAGTATCACCACATTTCAATATGTTCCGCCAGAATATGTGAATCGTGTGGTAGAAAATCAGGAGTATTTAAATCGCTTAAATGAAAGCTTATTGAATAAATTACAAGAATCTGGCAAGGTGTTTTTATCAAATTCGGTTATCGATGGAAAATATTGCTTGAGAGCTTGTATCGTCAATTTCAGAACTTCAAAAAGCGATATTTATGAAGTAATTGATATGGTAGTTAATGAGGGGCGAAAAGTTCACGAAACACTTCAATGGAACTAGAAGCTGTTTTAGCTAATTTATTAATAAGAATTTTTACAAAATAATATATTGATTTACGGAAAATGTAATATTATAGTGCCAAAAGCCCTTGGGAAAAAGAGTTTAACATAGAGGAAAGTTTCTGAGATTTAGGAATAGCATTTTTTTAAAAAATAGTTACTTTCGCAATTAATCAGCTAATAATTTACTAATTATTAAAAAAAATATTGTTCATGATAAGATTGCAATTTAAAACTAGCATCAATGCAGCAGCAGCCAAGGTCCACCATTATACTTTATTTTTATACTTTTGGTATCGAAAACTAATACATAAGCAACGTTAAGGGGTATCACTTATTGTCAACAAAAAAAAAATTACTAATTATCAATTATATGGATACTGCAAACAACACTACAACAAATAAATATGCCAGTTGGCTTTTATTTCTAGGAATACTTTTATTTTTATTCGGACTTTTGATTGGGTTATTTATTCCCTTAATGGCAAATCCTAGAATGGGACTTTCTGCCCATCTTGAAGGAACATTGAATGGAATGTTTTTGGTAATCCTTGGTCTTATTTGGAATAAGCTGGCATTAAAAGAAAATTGGTTAAAAGCTTTATATAGGCTAACAATCTATGGATCATTTTCAAATTTTGTGGCAGTGACAATTGCAGCTATAACGGGAGCTGGAAAAATGATGCCTATAGCTGGTGGTATAGAAGGAGCATCGGTTATTGAAGGAGTAATTTCATTTCTACTTATTTCGCTTGCGCTTGCAATGATTGCTGTATGTTGCATTGTGTTAACTGGCCTCTATAATTGCATAAAACAACGCTAATTACTCTGATCTTAACAAACTGCAACATTCACTTTTATATTACCACTCTGATCATATAAATCACCCCCTAATGGCCGCTCAATTATCTTCCAATAATCAAGTTCTGCATGTTTCCAATTTTCAAGATTTGATTGGCACTCCCTTTCTTGGAGAGGTGAATGCCATTGGATGGACGCGTGAACTCGTAGGTAATTTCGAGGAAATTGCAAATAAAATAGAGCTTACTGAAAACCTAGTGGTGATTGAGGAAGCAACACTTTTAGAAATGCAATTGAGTGAACAAGGAATATTAGCCCGTGAAATTATTTTGAATGACTTACAAGTATTAAAAGCTCAGGGCGCCGCTCCCACACTAAATTTAATTAATAATTATGAGCGGGATGATGAGCATCCTGGATTCCCAACCGATGTTTATTCTTATCATGTTGATCGTGCTCCCATTCCTACTTATACCCTCCTATGCACTTACTATGGAGCAGCAAGCGAATTGATTCCCAATACACAAGCTATACAAAAAATACTCATTCCTGAAATTCGCCAGGAACTTAGAAAAATATATCAAGGCAACGAGGCAGGGTTTGAAGCGTTCTTAACAGAGAATTTCTACGACCTCCATTATCAAGTCCTACATGATACCCAACCCATGAATTTTGGAATTGGAAATATGTGGAGGCTGGCCGTCGATCATCCCGAAAGCCCTGTGCTACCTTGTGTTCACCGCGCTCCCATGGAGAAGCCAGGGGAACCAAGGTTATTATTAATTTGTTGAAGTAAGCATCTAACAAATTTGAATAAAAGTATTCACTATAAAACTAAATATTTAATAGTTAATAATTTCAATCGGAGGAAATTATTTCACCTTGAAGTCACACCTTGTCTTTAGTCATCCCTCTTATGTCACTACCCACCAACCACTTCGCTCCTAAAAATGCCGCCGAAAGATATTCAAAAGGGCGCCCGTATTTTCATCACAATACAATCTTGCATATTAAGGATCATTTAAAGCTAGATGATAAACTCGAGGAAGCATTAGATATTGCCTGTGGCACCGGTTTATCAACGCAGGCATTGCTCTATATTGCTAGCAAAGTATATGGAACCGATACTTCTGAAGAAATGCTTAAATGGGCATTGGAGCCTAAAAAAATATCATACGCACTTGCTCCTGCCGAAAAGCAACCCTTCGATTCAAATACCTTCGATCTCATCACCGTTTGTTCAGGGGTACATTGGTTTGATATTGATAAATTTCTAATTGAATCGAACCGACTTCTAAAATCGAAAGGATGGCTGGTTCTATATGATAATTTTTTTATTTCTGAAATGTTGGGTGTGGAAGCCTTTGGTGCCTGGTATCCGGAGGTGTATTTAAGAAAGTTTCCTGCCCCAAAAAGAAATAATACTTACGAATGGACGAATAATCATTTAGCCGGTTTCAATTATCAACTCGAAAAAGAAGACGAATTTAAAAACCCAATTACATATACCCTGGATGAATTAATTTTATATCTAACCACTCAGAGTAATATCACTACCATGGTAGAACAGGGCAATCTGAGTTATGATGAAGTGGAGTTGTGGCTTCATCAGGAGCTAACCCCATTTTTTAATGGTATAGAAAAGCATACCATCAATTATGGCAACTGGATAAAGTATTTGAAGAAATTGAATTGAGTTTATCTAAATCAATTGATGCGCATTTCTTCTGAAACCTATCTCCTATCCGCAGTTATTGCATTGTGGGTGTGGGTATGCGGCGGGTCACCAACAACTGGGCGCAATTCTCCGTCGAACATTTGGCCGTTGGAGAGGACACTAGCTAGAGCATTCACACAACAACAACCTGCGGCGTCTATAGAATGACTTTTTTTGAATACATTATTGAAATGTCATTTCTCGATTTTGTATTAATCAATACCAATATTCAAACGTACCTACGGCACGTCAATTCAGGGACACCTTTATGCTACCCACCAGATGTCCCTATAGGGACAGGAATACAGTATGAGTGTGAGAGTAGAGGAACAGAAGAGTGATTTATAATTCAGAAATCGTATTATGGAGGATATTGTATTATGACCCTATGGGGTCATTTGGTGGGTAACTAAATCAGCGCGAGAGTGAAGTTTGAGAGCAGAGAGAATACATTGGTGATTTATATTTAAAAAATTGAATTATTGAAGATGCTGTATTATGCCCCTTCGGGGCATCTGGTGGGTAGAAACATTGCTCCTCCCCATACCGACGTTCCTTAGGAACGTTTGATTGTATTTCTTCATGAACCAACCCATTTTCCGCCGTTGTTGTGTGTGGTTGTGCGGCGGGTCACCAACAACTGGGCATAACTTCTCGTTGAATAATTGGCCGTTGGTGTGACTCGCGTTAAGGCTTGCACACAACACCAACTGCGGCGGCCATAGAATGATTTATGGAATTATTAAAAATAATTCATCTATACTTCATGAAATCAATTTTACCTTTAGCCTTCAAATCAAAATTCACAAACTTCATTAAATTAATCCAATCATTGTTTCGATATTTGCGCAATCAAAATATGGGAATCTTTCGTGTAATTTCAAATAAAATAAAGCCACATAATTTTATTTTATATCTCTTCATCCACCTGGCATTGTCAATCACTATTAACGCTAAGAGTTATTCAATACCCACAAACAGCAATGCGCCTATCTTTACAAAAATCGACTCCCGATTTAAATATGAATTAAGCTATACCACAAACAAATCCATAGTACAACCCTCCAGTAAATTTGCCAGAAAAAACTTACTGCTGGAAGTATCTAAATTAAGCAATGATGAAAAAATATTCTCGCTACCCTTCGATGCTGAAATAAATGGCGTTCTAAATTTTTGTATCGATAGCTTTAAGGTATTCGATTTCGATTTTGATGGCAATAACGATATACGAATTTGCAATCCCAACAAGCCAGGAAGGTATACCTTTTACATGTTTCAGGAAAAAAAAAGCACCTTTATTCAGGATTTTTTCTATAGCGAACTCATTCAACTCTCCTTTGATAGCGTTGCCCAAACATCGGAAGGAACTTTATTCTCAGGCAATGCTAAAATCACTTTTAAAATTCATGGTAAAAATTCGGAATACATCGATAAAATCATTGAGAAATATGGAGATTCCAGTAATTCAAGTCGCGTATATCACTACCACCGAATAAAAGACCGATTGGCTTTGCTGGAATCAAACGATACCATTCCATTAATTTACACTCCCAAAACCTACGGTGATTATAATTTTGATGGCTTCGTTGATTATGCCATCCCCGTGGATTCCAACCCCAATATCAAAAAGTATTATCATTTAAATCCGGCAACAAAAACATACCAACCTGACACACTCTTGAATCAATACACTTCGGTGAGTTTTGATGATACCCGAAAACAATTTAAAGGCACCATATATTATGTTGAACCAAGAGGCTCCAATGTGGAGGCCGGTAGTACCAGCACCACCGATTGCTATGAAAAGCAAGGTGATCGATTTGTGCACCTATGGCAAATGATTGTCACCCATGAAGCTACCCGATTTGGCGAAGGGAATGTGCATTATGAGCAATATGTTTTTATCAAAAACAAAACTCATAATATATCAAGGTACAATACCATCTTTGAATGTGATGATTATAATTTTGACGGATTCACTGATTATCGATTGAGGAATAATGGCAGGAAGGATACGTATCAATATTTCATTTACGATAGTATCGCCAGTAAATTTAAATATGATACCCTTTTGAGTAGCATGGAAACCGTGCAGTACAATTGGGTGAGCCATTCAGTTTTAGGACAAACACATTATAGTAAGAATGGAGTAAGCGAAACTAAAAGCTATAAATTCATTGATGGCAATCTTACCTTATATGAAATCTTTCGAAGCATACGCGTGGATAATGAATCGGAACAAGTAATTCAGGAATATTATGAATTGCAAAATGGAAAAATGGTGATGACCCGTTCAGGTCCCGTTGAATGATTTCAATCCTTAGCTTTTCGCCAGCTTTTTCGTTACCCTAAATATATCCCACGCCCCTGTGATTACAAGTATTGCAAACAATGCAAAGCCCGAGAAAATTGCTTCTAATTGTATGCTTGATTCCAATTCAAAACCTTTATGAGTCATCCAATCGCCAAAGAAATATTGCACGACAAACAAACTAAGTAACGAAAGAACAAATACGATACCTGTAATTCGTAAATAGAATATTAAATATTTCGACGCGATGAATCGATGGGTATAACCCAAATAATAAAGTATTCGTATCTCATATTCCTTCTTATTAATAAGTAATCGCGAGAATTGTACAAAGCCAGTAAGCGATAAGGCGATAATTATTGCACTCAGAAAAAGCACGATGGTTAAGATAATTCGCATCAACGATTGCATCTTCGAGTTCTTCAATAATTCATTATTCAACTCATATCCTTGCTCATCAAAATACTTCATCAATGCTGGATCAGCAGGGTTATCGCTTGCTACAATCAGTCGTGAAGGCTCCGGTTCGAGGGCATCACTAAAATTCCGATTTGCGTATTGCATAAAATCCAAAGGCACCAAAATCGAATTGATACGATTGGAGAAGCCCACAATTTTCCCTTTGAATATGCGCTCCTTCCCTGCCCCATTAATTTGAATTTGCAAGGTCGCCATAGAAATCATATCCGGTGTAAGCTGGGGCAGTCCTTGTCCTGGGGCAAATCCGAAATTGTATAAATTCAAATAATCGGCTGGAAGTATAATGGGGATGATACCTTCCACCGAATCCCATTCCCAGTTGTTTGGCTGTATATCAAGGTACGTATCGGGCACAGCTTCGAAAAACAAATCAGAATATAATTGCTGTCCAGCAAACTGAATGGAGGTTTTCAACCGAAACCGATTCGACACAAATCCCGCCACCTGCTTCACTTGTGGCATATTCTCTAAAGTGCTTATCTCCTCTTGGCTAAATGTCGACTTACTATTCAGCAGGGTGTTTAATACATTCACCTTTTTATTCACGGTAATAAACTGTTCAGATAAAAAATCGGATTTGACGGTTAAGAAATTTTTAAAATCGAAATAAAGCTGGGTTGAAATCATCACCAAGCTCAATCCAATAAAGGATCCAAACATCACAATCCAAAGTTGCAATTTTCCATGTTTGCCGGGTAATAAATTTTGAATCATGAAGCCAGATTAAATGTTTCGGTGAAATTAAATCCATGATTACTACCCAAGCTACTCAAAATCATCATCGCATTTTGTGCCTTACATTGTTCCATGATAAGATTAAAAGCGATGCTCGCATTTTCGACATCGAGGTGACTGAATGGTTCATCCAATAAAATGCATTCGAAGGATTGATGCAATGCCCTGATGATGGCGACACGCTGCTGCTGCCCTAATGAAAGGCGATTACAAGGAATATCCAAAAATTCTAAAATTCCAAGCCGAGAGAATAATTCACGCGTTTGTTCGAGTGAGAAATGCTTCGTAAGTTCATTCTTCATCAATACATTTTGCAATGCGGTGAGTTGAGGAAAGAGCTTCAGCTCCTGAAATACCATCGATATTTTTTTGCTTCTCCAATCAGCCCAATCATCAATATTAAATTCGCGAAGGTTTTTATTATTAAAATGAATCGTTCCCTGATAATCTTTTCTCACACCGAATAAATAAGAAAGTAAGGTTGATTTTCCTTTCCCAGAGTTGGCATTGATTAGAAAGTATCCAGTATCATCAAGTGCAATTTGTTTTGCCCATAAATTCCCTGTAGGAATTTTCCCTTCCAGAAAACTGGGTACCAATGCATCAATACGAATATTCATCAATTACTAGTGTTGGGGACTGTACGCTGGAGTTTCATCTCTTACCTCGTCCTCTGGCGCTGCCAATTTGTTTAGTGAATCCAAGAGTGACTGCTCTTGTTCACGCTCTTGAGAACGAAGCTGCTCTCTCTCCAATTCATTTTTTACCTGTGCATCGAATGCATTAAATAATCGAACCAGTGAATTATCATTGCCTGGCACCAGATTTATTTTTAGTTGGCCATGCTGGTCATTTCCAGTGATAGAAATACTATTGATATTTGCAAAGAAAGGTGCAGAAACCTCTTTCATATAATAATTTTCAAAATATGTTGATTTGAGTCCTTCAGGATAATTCTTCAAATCCAAATCTAGGAAGAAAGAAAAGGCGTTTTCGCAAACCATGGCCTTCATTGCATCAGGTGACTCACCAAGTTTGCCTTCATTCTTAATTTTGTAAGCCAAAGCAGAGTCGTTGATTAGTGTGATATAATTACCACTCACCACATAATACAGTGAACCGATATAACTATTATTTAATTCCAGATATCTTCCAAACTCTTCTGTTGAACCAGCATTCCTCTCAATAACAGTTTTAAATACTTTCTTCAATACGGCTTTATCTTTTATTCCCATCGTTGCAGAGAATATGGGCAGAAATTTGGGGCGTTGTGCTTTAACCATTTTATATTCTTTGGTTGCTTCATCCAATTCGTATTTATCATAATCCTCCATTATTGCTTTTACATCCAACAAGGAAACATTCACATCACCTGTATATAGATTCTTATAATCCTCCAAGGTCATGCCTCCTTGTTCTTTGGATAATTTTCGGCCTAGCTCCTTTTCATATTTCTCACCAAATACTTCAATAAATTGTTTAAAGTCGAAGGAAAGTGATAGTAGTCCCAATATCTTACCATTGGAAAGAAAAGGAAGCTGTTCTCGGGAGATACCGTGCTTGGTAATAATTGATTTCACATCCTTTAATACATCTTCGGTTTCAAAAACAAAATCGGTATTTAATTCAAAATTATCTTGATTGAAATTCAATGATGAAAGCAAGCTAAAATCGAAATACTTTCTACCTTCACTTTTCTTAGGCATCTCATCGCCAATAAGATGTTGCATATCCACGAACCAAGTGATATCGCCTTTGGTGCTTGCAAATTTTGAAGAGGCTATATTCTTATTGAAATTTTCGTCGCGATGTAAATCGAATAAATAGAGCAATGTTTTTTCAACCGATTTTTCTCGAACATTATCATATTGTTCTGTATTTAAAAGGATGGCATGATCACCATCATATCCTAGAAGAACCCTGTCATCTATCTCAATAATATTAATATCACCTTTTGCATATTGTTTATTTTCCTTAGTAAGATTTTCATCAATGAGCTTATCAAACTTCGACTTGCTATCAATGGCAACGGCAACAGCAAAATACCTCCCATGCCCTTTCTCAAAGCCATAGATGCTGGCTTCCGTACCAAAGTCGATTCCCGATTTCTTAGGATCATGCAATACAGAATCAAAAATAACCTGTAAAAAATCTTTCTCACCGCGACTAGTTTCCTCTTTATACTTAGCGTAGAGTGTCGAATTTTTTATTCTTGTTAGATCAAGTTTCGTAGCAATCGCCTTCAAATTTACATTCATCACTACATAACTATCTTTTGGAATTAATCGATAGATGCTGCGAGCTGAACCGAAAAAGAATCGGTAAACAAAGAAGATAACAATAAGAGAAAGCAGGGAGATCACTGCAATTTTGATATTTTTAGAATTCATATCGATTCAATTTTGCTGCAAAATAAGGAATAATGAGAAATGAGAAACTTTAAAATCTCAATTCAATTAATTAAGAAAACGTATCAAGCTAGAAGGATTTAATAAGACTGTAACCAAGAAAACTAAATACAATACCTAATAAAACGCTGGTAAGAACATATATCATTGCAAGCATGACATTTCCTGAACGCATCATTTGCAATGATTCCATTGAGAATGCTGAAAAGGTGGTAAATCCACCGAGGATGCCTGTGGCTAAAAATAATTTCCAATCGCCAGTTATATTGCCTTTTTCGAAGGCACTAAATACGATTCCAATTAAAAAGCACCCAATTAGGTTTACAGAAAAAGTAGTCCATGGAAATACACCTTGAATTCTTTGTTGAAAAAAGATGGAGATGAGATATCGGCTAGAACCACCGATAAAGCTACCAAAGCCAATTGCGAATAGTATTTTCATGATATAAAGTAGAAGCAAATGTAATAGAATAAATAGGCTAATTAATTAAGGAGTGAAATGTGTATCTTTTTTAGGTCATTAATGGCTCTGCGGAATTATTTAACTATTTATACGTTTTAGGTGATCGATTTATTTGACCACTTTTCAAGGCGACAATAAACGAATAAAAACTTTTTATTCCATTCTTTCATTCCCGTTTTCTTTTCAAATCACATCAATCGCGTTAATATAATGTTGATTTATAAGGCTTCATTGAATATAATATTACTATTCCCAGGTTTCTCACTAAAATTTCCTGCAACCATTAATAAATAACTGGGTGTAAAATCGAGTGACGAATTTTTTATACAATTGCTCGAAATTTAATATAAAAAAAATTTGGCGGAATGAAAAAAGAAATATATTTGCCTCATAAAACAAATCTAATGTATCTCTGGACTAACAAAAAACCATTGGCATTATTTATTGCAACAATTTTATCGGTGTTAAAAGCACGGGTACACTGTCTTTAAATTTTTAACTATTTAATCAATTAACCAATGAACCAATTTCTACAATCAACTTTTAAATCTTTTTCTATGAAAAAGAAAAGCATCTTTTTGATGCTGATGTTTGCCTTAATGGCATTTTTAGCGCCCACGAGCGCCGAAGCTTCTCACTTTCGTTATGGAAGTATTTCTTGGACCCGCCCTAACGACGCCTCTCGTGTTGTAACATTTAAAATTACTACAGGATGGCGTATTAGTTATTTTGGTGGCGTTTCAATCGGAGCTACCGTTAACCCTTCATCTGGCAATCTCAATTTTGGAGATGCAACATCTTCTGCGACTTTAACCTATGTGGTAACATCAATCAACGCTGCTGAAGACTGGTTTGTAGCTGAAAGAGTTATTACCCATACTTATGCCGTAAGTGGAACGTCTTTTAATGCGTTTTTCACGAACTGCTGTCGTTTAAGCACACTTCAAAATAATGCCGATGGTACTTTCCGTTGCGAAACGGTAGTTCAGTTGGTATCTGGTAATACTGGTAGCCCTGTTTCAACAGTGCCAGCAATTATAAATTTAGCAGCAGGTCAATCGGCTGCTCCATTTAATGTTCCTGCAAATGATCCTGATAACCAAAGTTTAACCTTTAGCTTAGCTACTGCTGCTCAAACAGGAGTAACTAATTTAACTGGATTAAACGTTAACTCAACTACAGGTGCTGCTACCTTTAATACTATTGGCAAAACGCCAACTCAATTATTTACTGGTGCAATTTCAATTACTGATGCCAGTGGATCAATAACTGTTGTTGACTTTATTATTCGAATTGTTGCGGCGAACACACCTCCTATTTTCGATTATTCTGTTACCCCTGCAAATAATTATGTATTTAGTATAAATCCAGGTCAAACTTTGGCATTCAATATTAAAGCATTAGATGTTGACAATGGCAGTACGGTATTCTTAAATGTATCTGGAGCTCCATCGGGTTCTTCATTTAGCCCTAGTTTACCTAATAGCCCTTCGAATCCAACAAATACTTCCTTTAGCTACACGCCAACTAATTCTCAATTAGGAGTTTATGTAATGACTTTTATTGCAGAAAGAAATGGTGGTGTTCAAACATTTACGTCTGTAACTATTAATGTAAATACCAACCCTATTTTCATTAGCCCTACACGTGCAGAAGCTACTGATTTTTATATCCCAACTGGAGTACAAACGGATGATATCGCCAAAGCAACCAATCCTGACCCAAGCGTTACTACACGTATCTTGAGTGCATCGATTCCTGCAGGCGCTACATTATCATCAAGTTTGCCTACTTCATTATCAAGCACTCCTCAAGTAACCATGAGCTGGACGCCATGGGCTGCCGACTTCGGTACGCATACCATTGTTTTCACTGCGGAAGATGCAAATAATAAAACAGCAACACGTACTTATACATTGAATCCAAATTCATTGCCTTCATTTACATCAACTGCTAACGAAACAGCTTACGAAAATCAATTATATACTTATGATATCGTAGTGTCTGACTCAGATGTAGCTTATGGAGATGAACTAGAAATTATATCAAGTTCATTACCTTCTTGGTTAACTTTAACTGATAATGGCGACGGAACAGCAACATTAACAGGCACTCCAAGTGCTTCTGATATTGGCAATGTAACAATTACCTTAACTGGTGAAGATTTATGGCATATGGCGCATACACCAGTGGAACAATCATTTACTATTTCTGTAAATCCGTGCCAATTTAGCTACTCAATAGATGCTATTCCTACAAGCTGCCCTAACGGAAATGATGGATCAATAGAATTTAATAATTTAAATAATGGAGTCGAATATTCATTATTATGGAGCAATGGTAGCACCGATGGAGCTATTTTCGATCTTACCCCAGGATGGTATTATGTTACTATTACTTCTGAGTTTGGATGTTCAACTTACGATTCAGTTGAAGTATTAGGAACTCCTGATGAAACAGCACCTTCTATTACTTGTCCTTCTGATATCACAGTAAGCACTGACGCTGGAGTTTGTAAAGCCAATGTTACTGTAACAGGTCCTGAAATTAGCGAAAGCTGCGGATCAGTATGCAATACTGATGGCTTAGAAGAATATACCACGACTGCTGTTAGCGGACAATCTCCACAATGGAAACCTTGGTCGAATACCGCTGCAAGTAGTGTAGTAAGTACCGATCAAGCTTTCAACGGCACGAAGAGCTTGAAAGTTTCAGGTAATGCAAATGGTGGTCCTCAAGATCAATTGTTCTTATTGGGTAACCAAACTGCTGGAAACTGGGAATTATCATTCATGGTTTATATCCCTGCCGGACATACTGGATACTATAACTTGCAACACTTTGAAACAGCAGGTGTTCAATGGGCTCATCAATTACAATTTAATTCAAATGGCAGTGGTCGCCTTAATAGACCTGGTGGAAATGTTGCTTTCAGCTACCCACAAGGCAATTGGTTTGAAGTAAAACAATTGATTGACCAAACTGCAAATCAAACTGTTTTAATTATCAATGGAGTTACCGTTTCTTCATGGCAATTCTCTAAACAATTTAATAATGCTGCTGGTGCTAACCAAATTGGAGCACTCGACTTCTTTCCAGTATCTAATTTCCTTAACTCGGATCCAAATCCTTCAGCTACTCCATTATTTTATATCGATGATGTGAAATTATGCGGAAGTACTACAGATATCAGCACATACATCGCGCGTCGTTATAGCAAGGCATACCCTACTGGAACAAACACTGTTAATTATGAAGTAACTGATATGGCTGGAAACGCTTCTAGCTGTTCGTTCGACGTAACAGTTAATGATAATGAAGCTCCTGTTGTAAATACACAAAATGTAACTGTTACTTTGGTTAACGGTAGCGCAACAGTAAATGCATCTCAAATTAACAATGCAAGTACTGACAATTGTGGTATTGCTTCATACTCATTAAGCAAAACCAACTTTAGCTGTAGCGATATCGGAGTTAATAATGTAACATTAACTGTAACCGATATCCATAACAATACTTCAACTGGAACAGCTACTGTCACTGTTGTTGGAAGTATCCCTTCTGTATCTATCTCTCAAGGTGTTTTGCCAGGATTCTGCCAAGGTGGTTCAATTGTATTGACCGCTTCAGGTTCTTCTGGTTCTACTTACTCATGGAATACTGGTGCTACTACTGCTGTTATTAATGTAAATGCTACAGGTACTTATACTGTAACTGCTACCAATAGCTTCGGTTGTACTTCAACTGCGAGCACTTATGTTGCATACAATGCTACTTCATTACTTTCTAGCTATACTATCTTAGCTACTCATGAAGCTGAATTAGAAGGTTATTCATACGTTCAAACTGGTGGTGTTGGTGTTACCAGCTCATGCGGTGGCGAATTAGAAGTAGAAAATCATTCTACTATCACTGGTAGCACTACTTTTGGAAAAGCAAAAGATATTGACGTTAGTTCAAACTCTACAGTAACTACTAAATACTATAGCGCTGCAACTGTATCATTACCTTCTTTCAAACACAATCCTTATTATAATTCAGGAAGCAATGTGAATGTAGCTAGCAATGCTACTGTAACATTGAACGACTCAATCTATAAAAACATCACTATTGGAACTAATGCTACCGTTACTTTCACTAAGCCTGTTGTTTATATTCGTTCATTAACTTCTTGCTCTAATGCTAAAATCAAATTCTCTAACTGTACAGTATTAAGAATTTATGATGAAGTAGAATTAGGCCCTTACAATCAATTCAATATTGATGAGAAAAGTGTCGTTGTTTATGCTCGCGACGAATTTGAAGTTGAACGCGGAAGTACTGTTGTTGGTGCAATTTATTCATTAGAAGAAATTGAAACAGAAGGAACAAACTCAGCTCGCGTTACCATGAAAGGATTATTCATTGGAGAAGAAGTTGAAGGTGAATACACTACTTGGAATTGGAATAATGTATGTACAGGATGTTCATTGAACAAAACGCAACCTACTGCTCAAGCTGATAATAACAGAACTTACGCTAAGGATGAAATCAACATCAATGTATTCCCGAATCCAACTGAAGGACCTTTCAATGTTGAAATTAATTCAGCAATCACTGGCCCATTAACTATTACTGTATTGAATTACTTAGGACAAGAAGTTCAAACCATCTCTAAACCTAATTTTAACGGAACTGCTTCTGTAAGAATCGATCTTCAAGATGCTGCTTCTACTTACTATATGGTGAGAATTGAAATGGGAGGTCAAACACTTTACAGAAAAGTTATCTTGACAAAATTCTAGTATATTGATTTTACTAAATAAAAAGGTCGCTCTCAAAAGGAGCGGCCTTTTTTTATACCTCCAATTTATTGCGCTTTGATTCTGCAATATTGAGCTTTAAAATATAAATGAGTAAAATAATTGCTCCGGTGCTAATATATAAATCGGCAAAATTAAATATCCCTGTATGTAGTTTTCCTATTCCCATAATCATAAAATCAGTAACATGCCTATCGTGAAGTAAACGATCGATAATATTTCCAATACCACCAGCAAACACAAAGGTTAAACCAGTGAGCAATAAGGGCGATAAACGATTCATATGCTTAATAATATAGAAGGATAGTGCTATTAAAAACAACAATGGTAAGATGCCTAATAACAAAAAACTCAATACCTGTGGTAATGCATCACCAAGCCCCATGGCGGCCCCAGTATTCTCTGCGTAATAGAGTACAAATAAATCATTGAAATAGGATACAGCACCTCGATTCATCAAATGTTCTTTGGCTAAGTTTTTTGTAACCTGATCACATCCAATAAATAAAATGGAAGCAAAACAAAAGAGTGCTGTTTTAATTTTTTGAATGGTATTCGCAGAATTCATTTACATTGTATAATAAAATACAAATGTACATCATTGAAACAGAACGAAAACAAAGAGATAAAAACCTTTACCTAGTAAGGCTTACCCGAACTTTACAGAGGTCATCGTTAAGGAACCACCCAATGCCTTATCATTGAAAAAGCTAATCTTATCTTGTTCTGTTTTCAATCCTAAGCTATACATCAATGGGAAATAATGATCGGGAGTTGGAATCGCCAATTTGGCAGCGCTTCCCAATTTTTCGTAATCAATCAACTTTTGATGATCCCCACTTGAGATTAGTGACTTGAATGTATCATTCAAACTTAGAGCCCAATCAAATCCTCCACCATTCATCATCGACCAATCAATCATGCCTAAGTTGTGAACCATATTACCACTGGCCAATATCAATACACCTTTCTTACGCAACGCAGCCAATTCTTTTGATAAGTTGTAATGATATTGCGCCCCTTTAGCGTAATCGATACTCAATTGAATCATAGGAATTTTTGCATCTGGATACATACGGCATACCACCGACCAAGCTCCATGATCCAAACCCCAATCGTGATCCAGCGTTACAGCAGTTGATTTTATCATACTCGCTGTTTCGGCTGCCAAGACTGGATTGCCAGGTGCTGGATATTCATAATCGAAAAGCGCTTTTGGAAATCCACCGAAATCGTGAATGGTTTTAGGCATCTCCATCGCAGTAATCTTAGTGCCCTGAGTAAGCCAATGTGCCGATATAATAAGAACAGCCTTCGGTACTGGTATTTCTTTACCCATCGCCATCCACCGGGTACTGAATTCATTGTCTTCTATGGCATTCATTGGTGAGCCATGACCAACGAATAATACTGGCATCATTTCATCTTGCACTTTTAAGTCGCCAGTAAATTTTTTAAAATCTGATAATGTTGTCATTGCTAAAGTACCTAGAGTTCCTATTCCTAAGGTTTGTATAAATTTTTTACGTTCCATTTAGATTCTTAATTCCAGGCACCAAATTTACCTGCGTTATAATCATTATATGCTTCTATGATTTCTTCTTTTGTATTCATCACAAATGGGCCATGTGAAAAAATTGGCTCCTGATAAGGCTTACCATATCCCAAAAGCAAGATACTCTCTTCATGTGATATAATTTTAATCTCGCCACCTTCTGTTGTGAACTCCACCACATTCATGGCCTTCACCATCGTATTGTCAACTGTAAAACTACCTCTGATAATATAAAAGAAAATGGTATGCTCTCCAGGCGCATTCAAGGTATAAGATGCTCCGCTTTTAAAATGAACCAATGCCAAAGCAATATTTGTAATTGATGGAAATGGTCCTTCTTGATTTTCCCATGTACCAGAAATACATTGAAGTTTTACGTCATCATTCACTGATAATATTGGAATAGCTTCTTTCTCTAACCCAACATAATTGGGCTTCGTCATTCTTAATCGAGAAGGCAAATTCAACCATAATTGCAAAATCTCTAAAGGCCCTCCGTTTTTCTTGAACTCCTTAGATGATACTTCTTCGTGCATCAACCCACTTCCAGCCGTCATCCATTGCACACCACCAGCAGTCATCACACTTTCATGTCCTCCATTATCTTTATGGCAAATATCTCCATCAACAATAAAAGTAACGGTTTCAATGCCACGGTGTGGATGTGGTCCAAATGGCAACCCTGAATTATTCGACGCATATACCTGTGGTCCGTGATGATTTAGAAACAAGAACGGATCCAACATATCAATGGTGCGCGTAGGCAAGGCCCTATAGGTAACCAATTCGCCCATTGGAGTATTCTCTGCTGCGTGTATTTTTACAATTTTAGGCATCAATATAAAATTCAATTTAGCAATTGCCATCCGCATCACAACTTGCCCCATCATTCAATTGGGTATTTGTTGGTGTAATCTCCGACCAAGCTACTTCAAGTGCATGTAAGAATGTTTCAGGGGCTTGTGCACCCGATACTGCATATTTATTGTTGAGCACAAAAAACGGAACTCCCGTCACTCCTATTTCTTGTGCCTGATGTTCATCGTAACGTACTTCATCGGCAAACTCATTGCTCGATAAAACCCTAGAGATATCTACTTCTTCCAATCCGATACGTTGACCAATGAGTAAAAGTGATGCATGATTGCTTATATCAACACCTTCACAGAAATATGCTTTGAAAAATTCTTCTTCAGAAACATCACCCAATCCTTTGGTTTTGGCCAATTGAATAATTCTATGCGCATCGAATGAATTAGAGATTACCGCCGAATCAAAATCATAATTCAACCCCACTTCCGCCGCCATCTGAGTTACTTGAACATGCATCGTTTCCGATTGTTCACGAGTCATTCGCTTGCGCTCTGCTAAGTAATCATATACACTTTTACCATGCTCAGTTTTTAAATTGGGGTCTAATTCGAAACTATGCCACTCCACTTCTATTTGTTGACGTTGAGGAAATCCCTCTAATGCCATCTCAAATTTTCGTTTGCCTATATAGCAAAACGGACAACGTATGTCCGACCATATATCTACTTTCATAATGTATTTTCTTTAATTAATATTAATCCTTTAGTCCATCTCACCAATTCATCCAACATGAACTTAGTCGATTTAATGGAGAATTCGTTTCCTGCAAATTCACCTTTTTCGTTAAAAAACTGAGTGAACATCGAAAAATTAACACCTTCAGTGAGTGGCACAATTTTCATTGTTGCCAAATCACCTTTCAAACCTTTGGTAGCAGGTGTACCCACTGAAACGCCGCCATCGTCACGTGCTTGCGCTTCAATCCAGCCTGCAACCAAAGGCCCTTTTCTACCCGGTCGTTTGGTGGACGAAATGATCTTTAAATTTATCATAAAATTTTGACAGTCAATTTACTTGTTTGAGGATTCAAAGGTATCTATATTTGCTATCCAATAGTAAGTACTACCCCTGTGGATAGTGCTATACTTCGAGAAAGCAACTAGATCAATGACAACAGCAAAACAACCTAAAGTTAAAAACTTAGCCGAATGTACCAAAGCCATCTTACCTGTGCGTGACGCATTGGACATATTAAGTGGTAAATGGAAACTCCCAATCATCATCTCACTTACCTTTGGCAATAAGCGTTTCAGCCAAATGGCCAAAGAAATTCCTGATATCACCGATAAGATGCTCTCAAAAGAATTACGTGATTTGGAAATGAATCAACTTATTAAACGTACCGTATACGATTCGGTTCCAGTGGTGGTGGAATATTCTATGACACCTTATGGAAAGACTTTAGATAAGCTTATTGATGAATTAAGAGATTGGGGAGAAACACATCGAAAACGTATTATTGGCAAGGGTAAATAACTCAATCGAGTTTGGCTCTCTTTAATTCAACTACCTCCAAATCGTAAATTCTTTTCCCATCAATTTTTAATTTTATTAATGTTTGTATGGGATGAAACCCATGTATTCCCGCTGCTCCTGGGTTGATGAAGAGCATATTCTGATATTTTTTATCACGCATCACTTTCAAAATATGGGAGTGTCCACATACCATGATATCGGGTACCCGCTCATTTAAAATTTTCATCGCATCGGGCCGATAACGATCGGGGTAACCCCCAATATGCGTCATTGCCACTGATACTTCTTCACATTTAAACCGATGAATGAGTGGATGCACCTGTCGCACATCCGTCCCATCAATATTACCATAAACCGCTTCAACGGGTTTGTGCTTTTTAATGGAATCGGCTATGGCAATCGTTCCAATATCACCGCCATGCCACACTACATCGCAGGCATCAATATATTTCCAAATTCTTTCATCCAGATAATTATGTGTATCAGATAATATGAGAATATTAGTCACAGAATAATAAAATGAAAAATGAATAGATGGCCAACTAAAACTATCAAACAAGCAAATTGTTTAGCACTTGCTTAAATCTAATTTATAGAATTGCGGTTTCAACAATATGCAAAATTTCGAAACTTCTTTTGCTGGTTGCGGCTTCACAATATACACGAAGCACAGGCTCAGTGCCGCTCGGACGAAGCATTACCCACTCTTCATTACCTAAATGAAATTTAAATCCATCAAGGTCTTCAGTGCTCGTTACATTCAAATTTCCAAAACTTGTATATTGATCCGATTTGCATGAAGCAATGATTTGTTGTTTCTTTTCTTCGGTCAAATGCAAATCCAAACGCTCTACAGCAAATGTTCCTACAATAGCATATACCTCTTCAATCAAGGCTTCAATGCTCTTACCTGTTTTCACCATGAACTCCCATAATGCCAATCCCATCCATATTCCATCACGTTCAGGAATATGCCCTTTGATTGCTATACCGCCACTCTCTTCGCCTCCAACCAGCACATCCTGGGTAATCATGTCTTCACAGATATATTTAAAACCAATTTTTTTGATATCGTATTCCAACTCGAAATGTTCGCAAAGCTTCTTAATTTTTTGAGAACAACTAAATGTAAAAATTACTTTACCGCCAAGATTTTTATAGTTGTGTAAATAATTAATGAGCAACAAAATGATATGATGCGAATCGATGAACTTACCTGAACTATTATATAACCCTATACGGTCGGCATCTCCATCGGTAGCCAAGCCACAAGCAATATCACCGCTCACACTAATCATATCGCTAAACTCTTGTAAGTTTTTATGAATAGGCTCCGGCGCCTGTCCATTAAATCCTGGATTGTACTCGCAATGCAAACGATCCACATCGGGCAATAGTCTTTTCATCACATTTTGACCTGCACCATACATTGCATCGTATGCAAAATTCAAATTGCTTTTACGAATTGCGTCTAAATCGAAATTGGCTTCCGCATGATCGCAATACATGGTTTCCAAATCAATATACTCCACCAAACCATCAGCGAAATATGCTTCTAATGATTTCATTTCATAGTCTACTGAGTCAAGAATTAATGATTCAACTATCTCAATATCTTTTGGCGTAGTAGGCCCTCCATAGGCTCCTTTTAACTTATATCCATTATAACTTGCTGGGTTATGACTCGCAGTGATAATAATTCCTTGGCTGGCCTCTAAATTTACAGTTCCTAATGAAATCATTGGAGTGCTTACAAATTCATTCTCTGCTAAAAATACCTTGATACCATTGCATGCCATGATACGTGTAACAGTTTCGCTAAATAATTTACCAGCGAAACGGCAATCATTACCAACCACCACAGTAGGTTTTGGATTATTTTGCAATAACCATTTGGCAGTGGCATCGGCTACGCGTTTTACATTATCAACAGTATATTCTTGTGCAATGATGGCGCGCCATCCGTCGGTTCCAAATTTTATTTTTAGCATGATGCGAAGATAATTTGTATCCCTTAAATTTAAAGGATTGATTTTATGAATAATTTTAAATTATAAAAGGCAAAATTACAAAGTTTAAACTATTATTAAATAAGGTTTGAAAGGCTTAGCTCCAAACGAATTCAATATTCTGTTTTAAGTCGGGATGCAAGCTTCTACTCACTGGACAAGTAAGGGCAGTATGCTCCAAAATTGTTTTAGCTTTGGCATCAAAATCACCTTTAGGAAAGGTTACCAAAGCATCGATTTGAATCACACGGCGTGGCTCGGTTCCCATTATCTTGGTAATCTGCACAGTGGTATTGTCTATATTCCATTGGCTTTGCTCGGCCTTGATCCCCATTACCGTGAGCATGCAAGCCCCCAAGGAGGTAGCCATCAGGTCGGTAGGCGAAAAAGCTTCCGCTTTGCCGTGGTTATCGAGGGGGGCATCGGTGATAATGGAATTTCCCGAAAAAATATGCGTGGCCTTGGTTCTTAAGCCACCTTCGTAATTGACATTGGATGTTGCCATGTTTATAAAAGAGTATTATTTGGGTTCAAATTTAATTATTTATCTTCGCCATATATAAATCAATTTTATTCCATATGAAATCTATTATAAAATTCTTCCTATTTGCAATCATTGCAACCACTATTATTCCAGTATCTTCATGTAAGAAAGGAGCAAACGATCCAGCTTTACCATTTAGCTCTCGTAAAGGCCGCCTTGAAGGCACTTGGAAACTATCAACTAACACTTATACCGTTTCAACGGTTAACGGCAATATCGTAACTACCAGGGATTATACTTTTGATGGCACCAATCAAAAAGTGACTACCGTAATTAAAATTGGAAATGCTGCGTCTCAAACCACAACTAATTCTTATACCTATAGTGAAACTTGGGAATTCACAAAAGACAATACCTACACCTTGACTGTGGTTCAAGCCGGACAAACAGATGTAGAATCAGGTAGCTGGGCTTTTGCAGGTAAAGACAAATCAGCAGGGTTGAAAAATAAAGAAGCAATCATTCTTCATGCAACTAAGTATGTTTCAGGAAATAGCACTACTACAATTGGTACCACTGACAATACGGTAACAATTGTATTCGACGAATTAGGTAAATCGCAGATGGTTGTGGTTAGAAACGAATCTTTTGTACAAGATGCAACCCATACAAATACTACTAAAGGTACAAATACCTATACCAAATAATTAAATAACTCATTAAAATAAAAAAGCCACTTCAATTTGAAGTGGCTTTTTTATTGGCTATAAATTCTGACTAAAATAATCGGTAATCTTTTGCATTAAATTTACTCGGTCAACACCAAGCACATTATGAAGATGGCCAGGATACATAAAGTAATCTATTTGCTTCTTCGACTCCACGCATTTCTTGGTGTACATCAAGGTATGTTGCCACACAACCACATCGTCACTGGTACCATGAATCATCATTAATTTGCCTTGTAATGCACCTGCATAATTGAGTAGGTTTGAATTATCGTATCCTGTTGGATTTTCATCCGGGGTGTCCATATACCTTTCCGTATACATCACCTCATAATAGCTCCAGTCGATTACTGCACCACCGGCGACACCCACCTTATAGGTTCCTGGTGTGCGAGTCATCAAGCTCGTAGTCATAAAACCACCAAAACTCCATCCAAATACGCCCATTCTATTTTGGTCAATGAAGGCCAGTGATTTTAAGTATTCATTCCCTTTTATCTGATCGGCAATTTCGGCAGTACCCAGTTGACGATGGATAACTTGCTCAAATTCTTTGCCGCGGTTGCCACTGCCTCTTCCATCCACCGTGAATACCACATAGCCTTGTTGAGCCATATAATATAACCACAAATCGGCTCCACCTAGCCAGGTATTGCTTACCAGTTGAACATGCGGGCCGTTGTATACATAAGTTACTGATGGATATTTTTGGGTACTGTCAAATCCCAGTGGGTAAATAATTCTTGCATTCAAATTGGTCACACCATCCGCAGCTTTAATCTTCACAAACTTCATTTTGGGCATAGCATAATCGGCCAGCGGATTCATTGCCCTCAATAAAGTTTGGGTGGCAACACCCGTTGCACTTGCATTGACTGTTATGGTGCGAGGAGTTGTTGCTGATTGTAGTTGATTGATATAGAAAGCTCCATTATCACAAAACATCGGGGTATTGATTCCATCAATGGCATTGCGTTGAATAGCTGCAACCATTTTACCTTTTGCATTCAATGGCTGATAGGCTACCCCCTTATTCAACCCATCATTATAGAAATAGGTGAAATAATATCCTTTCTCATCGAATGAATAAATATCTGCAATGACGTTGCCAAAGCTGTAGTTGTTCTTGTCAACGCTATTTCCATTCTCATCTATGATACGTACTACCTCTTTGGTAGATTTTTTATCGGCTGCCAACTCATAGGTGCGCCAGATTAACTTATTCGAATTTCCCAAATAAGCCAATGGGTATAGTGGCTCAACATAGGTTGGGGCGGTGAAAATTGCCCAAGTCTTAATCAGGTTCCCACTTTGAACATCATAAATCTGGTACCAGCATGAGTCGGTATGACGATTGAGTAATGCCAAATAAATTTTCGATTCATCCTTGCTCCAGCTAATATTGGTGATATAATGCTCCGGGTCGCCAGCAATATTTAAGACGATGGAAGTATTGCTATTGGTATTAAATACTCCAACAGTAACACGATGGCTTTTACCTCCTGCCATCGGATAACGAATCATCTTAACCGAAGCGGGTTTATCGTTAATATTCATGATGGGGTACTCCGTCACCATCGACTCATCCATGCGGTAATATGCGAGCAAATTTCCTTTCGGACTCCAAAAGGTTCCTTTAGAAATTCCATATTCGTTCCGATGAACATTGGAAGCTCCGTATACATGTGATTTATCATCTTCGTTACTTACCATCAATTTATCGCCTTTGGCATTCATCACCACCAAATTATTTTCTATGGTGTAGGCAATTTGTTTACCATTCGGGTCAATATCAAAATTGGCTGCATCATCAATCCAGGTGCCGCTCGTACGAATTTCTTGTTTATCTAAATCAAACCATACCATGCGATGCTTGAACATAAAATGAATGGTGTTCGAATTTTCCCACGTAAATTGTGGCAAGCTTAACATACTATCAACCCCACTTTCAGCGAGCTTGGCACCAATCATATCGCTGGCAAACATTGGTGTTTCATCGGTTTTACCGGCCTCTCCTACCATCACCACTTCCCGGTTATTTTGTTTAACCACATAGCTGTATTTGGTAGTACCTGGTATCCATTGCAATTGTGATAATCTTTTGGGTTGTAAATAAGAACGTTGTCCAATCACCGCATCGTTCATGGTGAATTTACGTGTTGGATTGTTTTCTATAGCTCCCTCTTTAGGTTTGTTTTGTGCAACCGAGAGTAAGCTAATAAGAGCAAATGCTACAAAGAAAATATGCTTCATTATAAAATATTTTTTTTAAAGACTTAAAGTATAAAGGTGAAAAAATCATTGAATTATACCGCCACTCCGAAATCGCGCAAAGCATCGTTCAGACTCGTTTTCAGATCTGTGCTCGCTTTGCGTTTACCAATGATCAATGCGCAGTTTACTTGGTATTCACCTGCTGGAAATTTCTTATCATAACTACCCGGAATTACCACCGAACGTTCAGGAACTACCCCTTTCATTTCTATGGGCACATTGCCAGTAACATCAATAATTTTAGTACTTTGTGTTAAGCATACATTGGCTCCTAATACAGCTTCACTTTTTACATGAACCCCTTCTACTACAATACATCTTGAACCAATAAAGCAACCATCTTCAATAATAACTGGTGCTGCCTGAACAGGTTCTAAAACCCCTCCAATACCAACGCCACCACTAAGATGTACGCCTTTCCCAATTTGTGCACAGCTGCCTACCGTTGCCCATGTATCTACCATGGTTCCTTCGTCAACGTAAGCGCCAATATTTACATAGCTCGGCATCATGATTACC
>CANLPK010000011.1 GCA_947492885.1 Bacteroidota bacterium | reverse complement strand
TGTTTATATGGTCACGATATCAACGATACCACATCACCTATTGAAGCGGGATTGGGCTGGATTACCAAATTCACCAAAGAGTTTGTGATGAGCGATTATCACAAAAAGATAAAAGAGAATGGACCAGCAAAAAAATTGTGTGGATTCGAAATGATCGATCGTGGTATCCCTCGTCAGCACTATGTGATTGAAGATGTAAACGGTAATGTGATTGGTGAAGTAACCAGTGGAACACAATCGCCAACCCTCGGAAAAGCAATTGGCATGGGCTATGTAACGCCAGCATTTGCGAAAGAAGGAAGTGATATATATATCTTGATTCGCGACAAAAAATTAAAAGCATCGGTAGTGAAAATGCCGTTCTTGAAAAAATAATAAACTCAAATTAAATCTTTTTACACTTTAAATAATTACCATTATGTACGATTACTTATTAATGCTTCACAACCTATTTCGTTGGTTAGTTTTATTCATTGCCATCTATACCCTCTATATCAATTTTGTGGGCTGGAAAAACGCTAAAACCTATACCCGACGCGATAAGGTAATGAACAGCACGTTTGTGGGTATGCTCGATTTGCAATTAATCATTGGGCTGCTTTTATATTTTGTGTTTAGTCCAACTACCAAACTTGCTTTCAGTGATATGCGCTATGCGATGCATAACCCTGAATTACGATTTTATGCGGTAGAACATATTGCAGGTATGGTGATTGCAATCATCATCGCACATATTGGTGGTGCATTATCAAAACGTTCAAAAAGCGATACCCACAAATTTCGTAAAGCATTCATCTTTTTTGGAATTGCTTTATTGTTGATCTTGTTGAGTCTGCCTTTCACCTTCCATGGTGGAGCACGCCCATTGAATCCTTTTGATCACGTGGGAATGTAAGTTGGCATTAATTGCCTTCTGAAAATAAATTCTACTTCTTATTTGGAATACTATCCGTTGGGGTAGGCTTGGGTTGTTCGTCGCGTGGCGGATGCAATTTCCTGTACTTTTTCGAACGCTCTTCTATATCATCATTCTTGGTTTTGATGGTTCCATTATCGAAGAGCATTTCCTTTAAGTTCCAATAACCGTCTTTAAATTCGAAGTAATCGTAACTGCCATCGGGGAAATACAATTCATAGAACCCTAATGCTTTGGGAGTAAGAGGTGCCAAATGATCGAACACAATGTATTTCTTTTCCGCTTCAAAGGTGAGCACCATATTTTGAACCTCATTGCTATATTCAAATACCACGCGGTTCATGATATCGTTGGGACCAACTTTAAAAATGGGAGCTCCAAAAACAACAGTGCCTTCCTGAAATCGAAGTACATCAATCACCTTCTTATTGCTTTTTTTATTGGCCCCATTCCATCCAATTAAAGTATAACATGTTTCGTTCTTCACTTTCACTGGCAATATTTTATAATACAATGCGCCCCACCAAAAGTTATTATCTACGGTAGTATCTTCGGGGTGCTTAATTAACGGACCCGCATCGAAAAGTGGTATGAGGGTTACTCCCGTTTTGATATTGCGTTGTATGGCACCATAAAAGCGATAAGAGTCGTCGTTGTTTCTCAGGTTCCAGGTAATAATACGAAAAGCATCATCGGGCGATTTCACGATGGACAATTGCTTGAGCGAATCGAATGGATAATTGAAAGAGCCAGGTAAACTGAGCGCCATCACCAGGTTACGTATCAAACTATAGCAAGATGTTTTACGAGTAGCAAAATCGGGCGATTCAATAATTGCCTCTGCCTGACCTTGCATTTGAAGTTCCAGATTTATTAATGAATCTAGGTTTTCGGGGGTGATGCCCTTAATCGGTTGGGCTTGTAAGGCTCCCGCGAGCAATATCAAAAAGCTCACAATAACAAATTTCAAACGGAGTCGTTTCATCATATATAACATCTGCATAACGATGCAAAGAAAAGGAATCGTATTTGAAGTGGTGTTAATTTTTGTTGCTCGTGCTTTTAAAAACAGGATAAAGCGCGCCAAACAAACCAATAAACATCCCCGATAAAATTCCTGCAGGAAATTTCCATTGAGTCCATTTATCGAAAAGATGCCCTAAATAAACGCAGATGAGTATGGTGGCCAGCATTTGAATGGCCAGTCCAGAGTATTTCGCGTAATCGCTCAACGAGCTCTTTTTATTGTTGTTGTGGTGAGGAAGCTTTGGATCCATTTTGTTTGGCAACCTGATGTTCCAGTTCGCTATTCATTTTACAAGTCCCATTAAATTCGGCCCCATTCTCTACAATAATTTTCCCGACCACCAGGTCGCCATAAATTTTAGCGGTTCCTTTTAAAAATAGGCTCTCAGTAACTTGCACATTGCCGATTACCTTACCCGAGATAACAGCATCGTTGGCAATGATATTGCCTTTCACTTCTCCACTATCGCCAATCACAACACGCGATTTACAATGCAAAGCGCCAATGACCATGCCTTCAATACGCATGTCACCTTGCGACATAATATCTCCATTGATTTCGGTGCCTTTAGAGATGATATTAATTGAAACATTCGGGTCGAATGCTGCAGGCTTTTTGGTTGAATTGAATATTGCCATGGTATTTGTAATTTCAAATATCGTAATAATCTGCTGATTGCCAAAATTTAGTTCCCTATAATATTTCTTGTTTGACAATAAAAGAAACGCGCACTAACTTCCTAACAAAAATCATTTTCAAAAAATCTGTTTTATTTTTTTTATTTCTCCCAAATGGTAAGAAAAAAAATATATTTTTGTTTAGTAATTAAATCAGCAATACAATTTTATCAGAATGGAAAATTTAAAGAATCAACCTCACGGAAAACCAAAATCAAAGAAAGATTTTGATGAGGATGATGAGATCATGGAAACGCAAGAAGACTATTCAGTAGTGGATGAAGATGACGACTATGTTGAGCCAAGTGGCCCTAAAAAAGAAGAATTGAAAAGTGCTGAATTCCTAATTCAGGACGATGACGACGACGACGAAGAAGAGTTTTAATTTCGTGATTACTTTATGCCGTTTATTTTTTCGGCGGCTCCCACAATTCTATTTTATTTTCTTCTGGATCGAGTATCCATCCAAATTTACCGAAGTCGCCTTCTTCCATGGCATCGAGTACTTGCACGCCCTCACTTCTCAAGGCGGCAAGCAATGCATGTAAATCGTGTACCACAAAATTCAGCATGAATTGTTTATTCGATGGCGAAAAATACTGGGTATCTTCTTTCGTCGGACTCCATACGGTATAAGCTTCTCCCGTTTCTTCATCGGGTGCTCTCCAGTCGAATTTACAGCCCCAGTTTTCGGTCATCAGGCCTAAATGATTTTTGTACCAGGTACGCAATGCGTCGGGGTCTTTGCTTTTGAAAAACACACCGCCAAGGGCTATTACTCTTTTCATAATACAAATATATAGAATGTGAGGTCAACTATACGTGCGACAGAATTTGCATTCCTTCTACCGTATTCTTAATATTTCGTACGACCAAAATCAAATTCTTGGAAGTTTGTTTCATCTGGCATCGAATGGGATTGGCTTGCACAAATTGCATGAAACGCGAAAATTTCTCCGATGCAAAATATTCACTCTTGGGATTGCCCGGGAAATAACATTGCATGGACGATTGACGTATGGTGATTTTTTCTAAGCCCAATGCTTTACCTACCCATTTCAGTCGCAGGGAATCGGCAAGGGTATGCACCTGCGGTGGTAAGGTGCCAAAACGATCTTTCAATCGGGATAAAAATTTCTTTAGCTCTTCTTCTGTTTTCAATCCGCTGAGTTCACTATATAAGGCCAGTCGTTCGGCATTATTTCTAATATAATAATCGGGAATGAGCATCTCTTCATCGGTCTCCACGGTGCAATTGGTGGAGGTTTCACGAATCTTCGCCACCTCCTCCGTGAACAAGCCACTGAACTCATCGAGCTTTAATTCCTGGATGGCTTCATCCAAAATTTTATGATACATCTCGAAACCAATCTCTGCAATGAATCCGCTTTGTTCGCCACCCAGCAAATTCCCAGCACCACGAATATCCAAATCGCGCATCGCCACATTGAAGCCACTACCCAGTTCCGAAAATTCCTCGATAGCACTGAGTCGCTTCTTGGCATCGTCGGTCATGGCACTGATGGATGGAACCAATAAATAACAAAATGCTTTTTTATTGCTTCGTCCCACGCGGCCACGCATCTGGTGCGTATCGCTCAATCCAAACATATGCGCATTATTGATGATGATGGTATTGGCATTGCTAATATCCAGTCCCGCTTCAATAATGGTGGTAGCAACCAATACATCGTATTCGCCCTCCACAAATTTTATCATTACATTTTCGAGCTGCTCCCCTTCCATCTGTCCATGCGCCACATTCACACGTGCTCTCGGGCAAAGCCTGCGAATCATATTCGCAATATCTTCAATATCCTTCACCCGGTGATGCACAAAAAATACTTGTCCGCCGCGACCAATTTCATAATTGATGGCGCCCTTAATTAACTCTGGAGTGAAGTTATGTAACTCCGTAGTTACCGGCTGCCTATTAGGAGGTGGCGTATTGATAACACTTAAATCACGTGCGCCCATGAGTGAGAAATGAAGGGTACGAGGGATGGGTGTTGCCGTGAGTGTGAGCGTATCTACATTTACTTTGCGTTCCTTCAATTTCTCTTTCGCTGCCACACCAAATTTTTGCTCTTCATCAATAATCATCAATCCCAAATCTTTAAACTTCACATCCTTACTCACAATACGATGGGTGCCAATGAGAATATCTACCTTGCCTTCGGCTACCTTTTGCAAAGTTTCTTTTTGCTCGCCTTTTGTTTTAAATCGATTCACATAATCAACAGTCACTGGAAAATCTTTGAAACGTTCCTTCATCGTTTTATAATGCTGATGCGCTAAGATGGTGGTAGGTACCAAAATGGCTACTTGCTTACTATCGCATACCGCCTTAAAAGCCGCACGCATGGCCACTTCCGTCTTACCAAATCCAACATCACCACATACCAGCCGATCCATAGGATGCGGGTTTTCCATATCGCGTTTTACTTCTTCCGTCGACTTCGATTGATCGGGCGTATCCTCATACATGAAAGAGGCTTCGAGTTCCATCTGCATGTAGTTGTCCGGACTATATTGAAATCCTGGCTCTGCCTTGCGTTTGGCATAGAGTAAAATCAGTTCACGAGCAATATCTTTTACCTTCTTCTTCGTGTTCTGTTTCATCTTCTCCCATACATCGCTGCCAATCTTATGTACGCGCGGCTCGGTTCCATCCTTGCCAACGTACTTCGCAATTTTGTATAATGAGTTGATACCAACAAAAAGTAAATCCCCATCACGGTAGATGAGCTTCACCACTTCCTGATTCACCCCATTGGGGTCTTTCATTTTGGCAAGCCCGGCAAACTTTCCAATACCATGATCGATATGTGTTACAAAATCGCCTGGTTGTAAATCACGCAGCTCCTTTAACGTGAGTGCTTTCGATTTTGAAAATGTTTGTCGCGTTTTATAATTATAGTAACGATCAAAAATTTGATGTTCGGTATAGCAGGCCACACCCAGCTCATTGTCGATGAAACCCTCGCTGATACCATGATATAGCGGTTCGAACTTCACCTCCCGATCGATATCATGAAAGATGGTATAGAGACGCTCTACTTGTTTGGAGGTATCAGAAAAAACGAGGTTGAGAATATTTTCCGACTGATTTAATTTTAAGTTCTCGATGAGGAAATTAAAATTTTTATGAAATGTAGGCTGAGGAGATATTTTAAATTCAAACTCCGTATGATTCCTAAACAAGGGGCGGGTACCGATTTCCAGCACATGAAATTTTTGCAATGGCGCCATGAACTCATCGCCACCAATGAAGCTTTGAATGAACTCTGGCAGGCTTTCAAAGTTCTCCAGCAATGTATCTTTCAGGGCGCTCAATCCATCTTTAATATCCTTCCCATCTTTCAGCCATATCAAGGTATCGGGAGGAAGGTAATCGAGGAGGGTACTAAACTGCTCATCCTCTTCCTTATTAATTTTAGGAACAATATTGAGCCACATCACATCCTTATGCGATAGCTGTGTGATGGGATCGAACTCCCTCAAACTTTCGATGGCATTGCCATTGAAATCGAGACGGTAAGGGTAATCGTGGGCGTAGCTAAACACATCCACAATACCACCCCGAACGGCATACTGTCCGGCTTCATATACGAAGTCGGTGCGTTCAAAATCCCAGAGGCTCAGTTGTTCCGATAGGGCATCCATATTCATCTCCTCATTCACTTTAATCTGAATAGTTTTATCGGTGAGTTTCTTTTTGGAGATGACCTTTTCGGCGATGGCTTCGGTATAGGTCACCACGAGGCTGGGGGTTCCTTCTTTCAGGCTTATTTCACCCAGAGCTTCGGTACGCAGATGCACCTTATTATTTTCATAATTTTCGGGATGCACTTCACGTTTGAAACTGCTATCGAGGAACAGTATTTTTTTCCCGTCGCTCAAGCTTTCGAGGTCGGTATGAAAGTAGTGTGCTTCTTCTTTAGAAGCAAATACGAAACAAAAATTACGGGGCTTTTGGTAGTATAAACTGGCGGAGAGCAGCGCTTTGGAAGAGCAAAACAATCCCTTGAGATGCAGACGTTGTGGGGTATATGCGTCGAGGCACCTTAATATATCTTTCGTCTTCTCTTGTGCAGCATATTGCTGCAGCAACTCAGCTATCTTCACAGAATGCGAAGGTACGATTTCGAATTGGAAGCGTTGGGAGAATTTGGGAAAAAGCACTTAGTATTTAGTAAATACAGCAGTAGGAATTAAGGTAAAGTTTATTAGTGGTGAAAGTTGTTTCACAGCGCTATTGCAAATCTTTGATTTGCAATAGCCACAATGAAGTCAGTAACTTCGCTGAGACGAAGCGATTCATTGTACACGATAAACTCAATGCTTATGAGCCTGGAATACCTTCTATTTCAATGACAGTTTTAAAATGATCTTACCGCCCGAACGTTCAGATTCATGCTTTTGATTTGTGACTGTTTAATCCCACCAGTACCAAAGTCTTCGCACATAGCGAAACTTGCTAGTATATCACTTGAACTCCAATAAAATGCGTTATCAAATCCGCCAAGCATTACCCTCTTTTTATATAGCTCATGTAACTCATCAATAGTAGGTAAATACCAATCACTGTAATTTCCTATCACCAAATCTGAACACAATTTAGCAGCATATATTCCCTGATCTTGAATTTTTACAATATGATTCGTATTTGCAAAGCCAAAACCAATATTTGTTTCGGATGCACCTGTATATAAAGCAAATCCTATCCCCCATGGTATTCCCTTCGATTGATCGGTTGGTGCGGCAATAATTCCATGTAAATAGGTACTATCGTAACCCTCATCTCCTGGTTTTAAAATATAGGCCACCGTTCCACCCTGATATTGACTACCAAGGAATAATGAATCCGTTTTAAATGTGACCGTATTGCCATATCCTGTTCCTTCCTTACTGTAATTTCTGGCGTAGGCACGCAAGTAATAAACTGTATTCGGTAATAATCCAGTAATTATGCTTTGGAAGCTTCCTTTACCTGATCCATTTTCTGTTTTACTATCGGCGATTGTAGGGTTATCTTTTACACTCCAGCATACTCCTTTTACTATTATATCACTTCCCCCATCCAAAGTAATTTTCCCACCGCAGATGGCTGAATCGAGTTTGATTGAGGTTACATCAGCAGTAGTTAATTTTGGAACCTGGCTCGAAACTTTCGTGCAACTATGAAAAGCAAATGAAATTAAGCCAATGAGGATTAGTTGAAAAGTCCTAAGTTTTATTTTTTGATTCATAACTGAAATTTTAGTTCTACGAAGTAATATATTATATACGAAAATAGCGATTCTTTTTATCTGCTATAAAAATAAATTCCTTCTCTTTCGCATTGCTATCTGTTTCTGCTTTCTCCACCGCCACACACGAGTTCCATTTTATTTTTTTTGCATATACTAAAATATTTAGCATAAAGATACTAAAATATTTGGTAATTTTCAAACCCGGAAATAAAAAAATAAATACGCGAAAACGCAATCAATTAATATCACCATGGATCGCAATATTGTACATATCGACCTCGACTCCTTCTTTGTATCGGTAGAACGACTCATCAATCCAAAACTCATTGGGAAGCCTGTGCTCGTAGGTGGCACCAGCGACCGGGGCGTTGTGGCCTCCTGCAGCTACGAGGCCCGGGCCTTCGGCGTGCACTCGGCCATGCCCATGAAAACGGCCAGACAACTTTGTCCTGAAGCCATCATCGTACGTGGCGACTCGGGCGAGTACAGCAAATACTCCAATATCATTACCGATATCATCAGCGAAGATGTGCCCCTCTATGAGAAATCATCCATCGACGAATTCTATATCGACTTCACCGGCATGGATCGCTTCTTTGGCTGCTATAAAATGGCAACGGAACTCCGACAGCGCATCATCCGTGAAACGAACCTCCCCATCTCGTTTGCTATGTCGGCCAACAAAACCGTCTCGAAAGTGGGAACAGGAGAAGCTAAACCCAACGGACAAAAAGAAATTCCATGGGGAACAGAAAAGGGGTTCTTAGCGCCTTTATCTATTCGCAAAATTCCAATGGTCGGCGATAAAACATATCAGCTTCTTCGCGATATGGGCGTGCTTTGGATTCGTACCCTGCAAGATATGCCCATGGAACTGATGCAGCAAGTGCTGGGCGAAAATGGTGCCGTCATCTGGAAGAAAGCCAATGGTATCGACAACTCGCCAGTGATCCCGTATTCCGAACGCAAATCCATCTCCACCGAACGCACCTTCGATAAAGATACCATTGATGTGAAAGCACTCAAAGGAATTCTTATTGGCATGACGGAGAAGCTCGCCTTCCAGTTGCGCGGCGAACAGAAACTCACTGCCTGCGTCACCACCAAAATTCGTTATTCCGATTTCAATACCTATACCATGCAAGCCCGCATTCCATATACCTCCCTCGATCATGTACTGATTGAAAAGGTGAGTTCACTCTTCGATAAACTATATCAGAAACGAATGCTCATCCGACTCATTGGCATTAAATTTAGTCACTTGATTCAAGGAGGATACCAGTTTAATATGTTTGAAGATACGGTGGAACAAGTGCAGCTATACCAGGCCATGGATAAGATGCGTAACCGCTATGGCAAGGATGCCGTAAACCGAGCGGCAGGCATGGATTTCAAGCCCCACGATTTCAATGCGTTCAATGGAATAAAACGATATGGTGCAGTGGAGGAAGAGAAGAAGAATCAAAATAAAAGATAATGAATACACCACCACCCTGCTCATACAACTGCCAAGTGCTTTTTTTATTTCCCTTTTATTTTTTTGTTTTGCTGTGCCACTAGTTTTTTTGCTGAAATTGTACTTACTACTTTCTTGCCCGTTTTTTCTTCAATTGCTCTCCGGGTATTGCCCGCAATAGTACCCCCTTGTTTTGCAATAATTTTATTTTGATCAAATGTTTTGGGCTTTTTTTCTTTGCTAATTTCTGTGGTGGTGGCTTCGGCAAGCATATTGAGTACCAATTCCAAATTGGTCATATTATCCATAAGGTTTTCTTTTTTAAGGTCTTTGTGGTTTTTGTATTCTTTTACTGAAAATCCACTCCACGCTTTGGTTATTTCATCAGTAAGTATCGCGTATTCTTGCCCTTTTTTTACGCCACGTTCATCCCATTCATCGGTGAGTTCTTTACGTACCTCTATGCTTTTCAATCGTTGGTTTATCCACTCTTTGCTATACCCTTTTTTAAGGTATGTTTCCATCAAGCGGTCAATGCCTATTTCGGGATCTTCTATTTCATCTAATCTTTCGCGGGCTACTTTTGCAATCCACAATTTAAAGGGTTCTGCTTTAGGTGATGGAACGGATTGAATTAAACGAAATAATTGCTCTGTCTCTGCAACATCAGTTTTGTAAAATTTACCATCAGTTGATTGCATTTTCAGTTGGTTACAGTTTGTAACCAACTCACTTCCTTCCTTTTTCAACCTCGATTTAAGCACTTTCCAATAGTTGTTTGGGTTAAGGCTGTCAGTAAGCACACCTATTACATCTACAATAGAAAAATACCATTTTTCTTCCTCTTCATTCCAAATACTTCGTACCTGCTTTTGCTCAAATAATTTTATAGAAGTTGTTTTCATATCGCTTTTTTTAGTTCATTTCTTAACCATGTATGTATTATTCCAACAAATTTAATTTTTTATCTCATTAAATACGCTTTACGATTGCAATTTCAAAGAAAACGAATAAAATCCATCCCGCCCCCGCCCCATTGCTCAATCTTTTAGCCACAATTTTTTAGCAGGTATTTATTGCTTTGATTGCTATTGTTCATAAACAAAAATGAATACGAGCGTACTTTGTAACATATATTCTTTAGTTGATGTCGCGAATCATTCAAGCCATCGGCAATCTTTAAACCCATGCTCCTCAATTGCCATACCTACTACAGTTTTTGCTACGGCACGTTCTCTATTGAAGCGCTGCTGGAGGAGGTGCGCCGCAATGGGTATACCTCCTTTGCTCTTACCGATATCAATAATACTTCCGCCATACTCGATAGTGTACGCATGGCGCAAAAGCTCGGTATCAAGCCTGTTGCGGGCATCGACTTTCGCAATCAGGCACAACAACAATACATCGGCATTGCACGCAATAACGATGGCTTCAAAGAACTCAACGAACATCTCTCGTTACACCTGCACCACAATACGCCTTTCGATCCTATCGCTCCCGCATTCAATCATGCATTCATCGTGTACCCCTTGCATGCCTATCGCGGACACACATTAAAAGATTATGAGTTCATTGGCATTGCTCCCAAAGACCTGCAGAATCTGCCTTTGCTGCCAGTACGCCATCAGCTAAAAAAGATGGTGGTACTGCAAACTGCGACCTTCGCCAATAAGCGGCAATTCAATGCCCATCGCCTGTTGAGGGCCATCGATACCAATACCTTGCTTAGCAAACTCGCGCATGAGCAGCAGGCCAAAGGCACCGAGATGATGATGCCCATTGAAGCGCTTCTGAAAATGTATGAAGAATATCCGCAGATAATCGTCAACACACAAAACCTCCTCGAGCAATGTAGTATTGATTTTGAATATGGGAAGCTCGCCAATAAAAATTTAAAACATTATACCTCCTCCATATCAACCGATGTGGCATTGCTTCGCAGCGAATGCATGAACGGACTTCATTACCGTTATCCCAATCCATCACAAGAGGTAATGCAGCGCATCGAAAAAGAACTCGATGTGATTACCCAGCTCAATTTCTCTTCCTATTTCTTAATCAATTGGGATATCATACGCTATGCCCAACATAAGAACTATTATTATGTGGGACGAGGCAGTGGTGCAAATAGTATCGTAGCCTATATCCTGCGCATCACCGATGTTGATCCCATTGAGCTCGACTTATACTTCGAGCGTTTCATTAATATGCACCGGCAAAATGCGCCCGACTTCGACATGGATTTTTCGTGGACCGACCGCGACGATATCACGCATTATATCTTTCATCGTTTTGGCTATGAACGCACTGCTTTGCTGGGTGCATACAATACCTTTCAGCACGATGCCGTGATTCGCGAACTGGGCAAAGTGTTTGGCATCCCGCCAGGAGAAATTGACCGGCTGCAACGCGCCAACCGCTATCCCGATATCGACGAAACAGGAAAGCAGGTATTGCGCTATAGCAAATTCATCGAAGGGTTTCCGAGTCATCTTAGCATCCACTCGAGCGGCATCATCATCTCCGAAGCGCCCATCTCCTACTATACCGGAACGAATATGCCACCCAAAGGATATCCTACCACACAATTCAGTATGCTTGAAGCCGAAGATATTGGATTGTACAAATTCGATATCTTGAGTCAGCGCGGATTGGGAAAAATAAAAGACTGTGTTGAACTCGTGAAAGAGAATAAGGAAATAGAAATTGACATCCATCAGGTGGCGGCTTTCAAACAGGATGAGGCGGTGAAAGCATTGCTGCGTAAAGGAAATACGATAGGATGTTTTTATGTTGAATCGCCTGCCATGCGTATGTTGCTTGCCAAACTGCGTGCCGACGACTACCTGCGACTGGTGGCCGCGAGTTCCATCATACGCCCTGGTGTAGCCCAGAGTGGTATGATGCGCGAATACATTGTGCGCTATCGCGATGAGCGCCTGCGTGAAAAAGCGAAGCTGGCACTTCCCGAGCTGTATCACTTGCTGGAAGAGACTTACGGCGTGATGGTGTATCAGGAAGATGTGATAAAAATTGCGCATCTCTTCGCGGGGTTGAGTTTGGCCGAGGCCGATTACCTGCGCCGGGGCATGTCGTGGAAGTTTAAAAAGCGTAACGAATTTGAACTGGTACGTGAGAAATTTTTTGCGAACTGCCGAAAGAAAGGGTACCAGGAAAATCTCATTCTCAATATCTGGACACAGATTGAAAGCTTTGCCAATTTTGCATTTTCCAAAGGGCACTCGGCAAGCTATGCCGTAGAAAGCTATCAGGCATTATATCTCAAAGCCTACTACCCACTCGAGTATATGGTGGCTACACTCAATAACGGGGGCGGCTTTTATCGCAAGGAATTATACATTCATGAGGCACGAATGCATGGCGCACAAATTATTTTACCATGCATCAATAATAGCACCGCACTGAGTAGCATTCAAGGAAATAAAATTTATTTGGGACTGGGCATGGTTGGTGAGCTCGAGCATCATAGCATCGAACAAATTATGGAAGAACGTAATCGGGCAGGGGCCTTTCGCAACCTCGACGATTTCGTGCGGCGCGTGCCCTTATCGATAGAGCAGATGCGGCTCCTGATACGTGCGGGTACTTTTCAGTTTACAGGCCGAAAGAAGAAAGAACTGCTTTGGGAAATTCATGCGATGCTGCAGCCTGCCAAAGCACCGAAGCAGGTAGCGGAGCTCTTTGAAATAGAAATAAAAAAATGGGCCTTGCCCGAACTTACCGATACCTTTATTGATGCCGCTTTTGATGAGATGGCGTTATTTGGATTCTCACTCACATCCCCATTTGAGTTATTGCAAGATCCGATGCCGAGTGCACTGAAGTCGGAAGATTTAAAAAAACATATTCGCAAAAACGTGAGTATCGTAGGGTATCTCATCACTGTAAAACCCACCCGTACTTCCAAGGGAGAGCAAATGTATTTTGGCACCTTCATCGATAAAGATGGATATTGGATTGATACCGTGCATTTCCCCCCCAGTGCCAAGCAATACCCTTTCATGGGGCCAGGCTGTTATTTGCTCAAAGGCAAGGTGGTGGAAGAATACGACTTCATCAGTATGGAAGTAGCCTCCATGAAACGCTTGCCCATGGTGGATCGGGAGAAAGCAGTGGTGTGATTGTTACATATGATTACCAAGGTATTTACTTGTGATTTTGTAACCACTCTTCCCTAGTTATTTTCAGCCAATCGCAAGGAATATCATGCCATTGAAATGATTCCACATAGTGTAATCCGCATTTCTCCAATGCCTTTCTCGATGCAATATTTTCGATGTTCACGGTGCCAATTATTTCCGCAAGGTGCAGCTCTTCAAACCCATATTTAATAGCTGCTTTGGCCGATTCGGTAGCATAGCCTTTGCCCCAATATTTTGGAATTAAACGATACCCTACATCGTAGAAATTGATTTGATTGTTTTCCATTTCTGTATTTAATTTCAAACCACTCCAGCCAATAAAGGCACCCGACGATTTCTCAATAGCAGCCCAGCGACCGATGCCGTTATCTAAATATTGTTGTTGCACTTTTTTTATCACTTCCCTCGATTGATCGATGGTTTTCACTGGGTCGTTGCCCAAGTATTTATGCACCTCGGGGTTGGAGTCCAACTCAAACATGGCTTCATCATCGGTGGGAAGAAAGGCTCTTAAAATGAGTCGGTCGGTTTCAATTTGTTTAATCATTTATATAATTTAATCCCTCGATTTGTTTAATAATTTGCGAACACTTGAGATGATTTCTGAGTAGGGATTTTGTTAGCATCTGTTGTGTTTGAATACAGTTTGGCGAACGAATTTAATACATTTAATCCTTTTATAATTCAATAAAAAATGCGTTGAAAGATACCCGATGTTTATAATTTACACGGCAATGCATATCCGAATTTAAATATATTTGTTTGCTGTTCAATTGTTAGCTGCGGTTGGCACTTATAGTTGAATAGAAATCGAAAATAAAATGTTTCGATTAAACAAAAACCCTTAACGATAACAACGGTAAATTAGAATTTATTTTATGGAAGAATTCCAGTTAAAAGGAGCATATATTGAATTGATGGCATTACTTAAACTCAAAGGTATTGCGGAGTCGGGAGGGCAAGCAGGGATGATCATCACCGAAGGTTATATCAAGCGCAATGGGGAAGTAGAATTTCGCAAACGAGCTAAATTGGTTGCAGGAGATATCATTCAATTTGAAAATAAAAAAATAAAAATAGTTTAAATCAGTGTCACAAAATTCTATGTTTGATCCAGAGAGTAGCTATGTAAATCTGAGCATTCGTGAAACCCAACTCACCGATACAGAGGCACTCTTTCCTATTTTCAATGATGCAGAAACAGTGAAGTACACCAATTTCAAGGTTTATGATACCAAAGAAAAATTTCAAGAGTTTCTGCATGGCTTTATTAATTTAAACCAAGGCGAACCCTTGCAAATGGGCCCCTTTTGTATTCTATGCAATCATCAACCCATTGGATTATGCGGTATGCAACAACAGGAAATCAAAGACGGAAGCACAGAGTTATGGTATATTTTGCATCCCCAATATTGGGGCAAAGGACTCACTAAAAAAGCCGTAGAACTATTGATTTTAAAGGCTTTGGATAGTCAGGAACTTAAAATAATCAATGCAACAGCGGTTACTAAAAACACCGCAAGCTGGAAAATATTGGAGAGTTTTGGTTTTCATAGAACCGAAGAAAGAAAACGTGGATTCCAGAAAGAGTCGTTGATAGCCGATTTGTATAGCTATGTGTTGAAAACAAAAACCTCAAAATAAATTTCCCTCCAATACCTTTGGTACTTTAAAACCCAACCATTATGGAAGTAAGAGATAGCAACGGAAACATTCTGAGCGAAGGCGATTCAGTAATTATTATTAAATCATTGCCTGTAAAAGGAACCCCAAAAGGCATTAAGCAAGGCACTGTGGTAAAGAATATCCGACTCACCGACAGCGAACATGAAATTGAAGGAAAGGTGGAGAAAACAATGATGGTACTAAAAACCATGTTCGTGAAGAAGGCCTAAATTTCACTTCTTCATACATTACCATCAATAATTGCATTCGCATTTTCATTGCTTCTTATGTAAGCAATATCTAAACAATTATTCCTCCATTTTTCATGTCCACCACCCATCGGCATTTCATGATTCACAAGCCCTTCGGGTATTTGAGTCAGTTTGTATGTGTTCTGAAAAAGAAAAAGCTATTGGGTGAACTTCATGATTTCCCTGAAGGTATCATGGCCATTGGCCGACTGGATGAAGATAGTGAAGGACTCCTCCTGCTTACCACCGATGGCATGATGAGTGAAATCATTCGAAGCAAAACGATGGAGAAAGAATACTATGCCTTGGTTGATGGATTGATTACTGATGATGCCATTGAACAATTACAAAATGGGGTTGAAATTGGTGTTCGAAACCATAAATATCAAACCCTTCCGTGTAAAATATTTCGAGTGCCCACCCCTCCCGATTTTCCGCCACGCACCAAGCGCATTCGTGACGACCGCCATGGACCCAGCTGTTGGATTTCGATTACACTTACCGAAGGAAAAATAAGGCAAGTGCGCAAAATGACTGCTGCTGTTGGGTTTCCAACCCTTCGATTATTTCGAGTACGCATCGGCGATATTTATTTAGGCGATATGAAAGCGGGTGAAGTTAGAGAAGTAGCGCGCTTCGTGTGAAACTTGAAATTAAGATTTTCTTTTTTTTATCACTTTTTTTGAGAAGAAATCAAGTACAAAATTGTAATACTCCAGTGAAGTTTTATATTTATTTTGCATACGATTCAAAAGCAAAAAAAATCCTGACCCTGTTATGAGTACCCCAAAATTTATTACAAACACAACTACATTTAACGCAGTAGCAACCATCGTATGGGATGCATTGGTAAATCCCGGAAAAACCAAAATTTATATGTTTGGATGCGAAACAGTTTCCGATTGGAAACCAGGAAGCGAACTATTATGGAGGGGGCATTATGAAGGAAAGGATATGGTATTTGTTAAAGGGCATATCGTTGAAATTGCACCCTATCAAAAATTGGTTTACACGGTATTCGATCCAAACTCCACCATGGAAGATATTCCAGCCAATTACCTAACGGTTAGTTACATTTTAAAAGAAGAACAAGGAGTAACTACACTCACAGTAACACAAGGCGATTATAGTACAGTGGCAGATGGAGAACGACGTTATCAGGAATCGTATAATGGAGGTGAAGGATGGAATCCAATTTTGGAAGCCATCAAAAAAATGATAGAGAATTAAGTAGGTCTTGTTATAGCCTTATTTAACGGGCTTCCCAGGCTTTGGCAACCTCGTCGAGTTCGTTATAAAATTCTTCTCCGAACTTACGCACGATACCATCTTTTACAAATTTATAAATGGGTACTTGCAATTCCTTTCCAAGTTTGCATGCATCACTACAAATTTTCCATTTATGGTAATTTAAGGCAGTGTAGTTTTTCAAACGCTCAACACGAATGGGATACAGGTGGCAGCTTACGGGCTTTTTCCAGTCGATTTCACCTTTATTGTAGGCCTCTTCGTAGGCACATTTCAGGACCTTTTTTTCATCATAAAATACAAATACACATTCGCCTGTTGCGTGGTAGTTGGTTACCAGCTCATAATCATCATCGCGTTTCCAAAATCCTTCCTTCTTTATTTTATCCTGTGATTTTTTAGGCAGGTACGGCATCACCGCGTTGAGATTTTTTTCCATTGCTGGCAGCTCATCGGCATCTAATGGAGCCCCGGTATCACCCGCTTTGCAGCATTCCCCCTTGCATTTATCGAGGTTGCAAACGAAATTTTTTTCGATTACATCTTCACTTATTAAATAACCTCTTAACTCTAACATAATTGAAATTAATTATTTGTATTCGTCGATTCGAATCACCTCCTTACAGAAACCATATTCACGGGCATCATTGCTTGATACAATGACTAATCGATCTTTCGCAAATTTTTCTATTGCACCTAAATAAAGATCCACGCCACGCTGATCCAGGTTTTGCGTAGGCTCATCTACCATCAGTACTGCGCTATCGGTACAAAATGCCAAGGCCAGTTTAACCCGTTGCTTATTACCACTACTCAGGTATTTGATGGGTTTATGCATTTCATTCTCTAATTGAAATGTGGTAACAATTTCTTCGGTATCTTTTATGAGCATGGGCTTAAGTTTCGAGTGAAACACAATATGCTCGGCTACGGTATACTCTTCGATGAGTTCCATAAACGGAGATGCCATACTGCAAAAAGAGAAATGTTGTTCTTCGTCGACTACCATATCGTTATGGCGAAATACTGTTTTGCCTTGAGAAGGCATCATGTACCCGCATAGAATTTGCAATAAGGTACTCTTGCCACTCCCATTAGAGCCGGTTACGGCATAGGCATTGCCTTGGGTGAATTGGTAATTAAAATTTTTGAAAACAAAGCGGCGCAAAAATTTTTTACTCAGATTTTCTGCTTCTATATATAGCATTTTTGCTCCGTACGATAATATTATTTGAATGAATAGCCTTTCATAATTCCTCGGCTTGAATCCTGAATGAAACTAATAATCTCGTCGCGTTCAGGAGAGGTAGGCATTTCTGCTTCTATAATTTTCAATGCCTTGGAAGTATTGTGTTTGCGCAAGTACAGGTTTCTATAAATTTCTTGAATTTCAGCAATTTTTTCGCTGGTGAAGCCACGACGGCGCAATCCAATACTATTTACCCCTTCATAGCTTAATGGCTCGCGGGCCGCTTTGATAAAAGGCGGAACATCCATACGTACCAGTGATCCACCAGAAACCATGGAATGAGAACCGATATTAACGAACTGGTGAACAGCAGTTAAACCGCCAATGATAGCCCAGTCGGCGATGGTAACATGACCAGCCAACTGCACGGCATTGGCCAAAATGCAATTGTTCCCAATCACGCAATCGTGTGCTACATGCACATAAGCCATGAGCAGGCAGTTATTCCCAATAACAGTTTTCTGGCGCTCGTTGGTGCCTCTGTTAATGGTTACACACTCTCTGATGGTAGTATTGTCGCCTATGACTGCGGTGGTGTCCTCTCCGCCAAATTTCAAATCTTGAGGGATTGCTGAGATCACCGCTCCCGGGAAAATCTTACAGTTTTTGCCTATTCGCGCGCCTTCCATAATGGTGACATGCGAACCAATCCATGTGCCATCCTCAATGACTACATTTTTTTCAATATTCACAAAGGGTTCAATGACAACGTTCTTTGCCACTCTAGCTTGAGGATCTACATACGATAAAGGTTGGTTCATGAAGTATAACTTTGGTTTGCAATATTAAGAAAATAAAATGCATTGCCCCTCTTTTTGTAAAGGATATTTTAGTGTACAAACCCGCGCTTATCAACACAAAATATAACCGATGCCTTCTTTCGCATATCTACAGCATTTTTAACCTTTACAAAATAATTCGAAAGTAATCTCGTTATTACATTACCATGAAGCAGCGCCTGAGTTTAATAATCCTTTTACAGCTTGTTTTAATAGGAACAAGCTTTGCCCAAAAAACCCTTCTGTATACCGATGCCCTCAAAATATATCACGATGCGGATGAGCTATTTAGTAAGGAGAAATATGGTTCGGCCGACGAACTTTTTACAGAAGTAGCCACCCAAACAACCGATATTGTTTTAAAAACAGATGCCTTATTTTATCAAGCATTATGTGCCTTGGAACTCGATCGTGCAGATGCACCGCAACTATTAAAGCATTTTGAAGAAACTTATCCCGAAAGTCCGAAGATAGGATTGGCAGCATTTTATCAAGCACGCTACTATTTCAAGAGTAAGGATATGAAAAAAACCTTACAGTATATTGGCACCACTGATGTTGACCAACTAACTGAAGAGCAACGACTGGAGTTTAAATTTATGGGAGGGTATGCCAATTTTCAATTGAAAGATTATAATAAAGCCAAGCCTTATTTTCAGCAGCTCAGCAATACCAAGAACAAGTACAATGCACCCGCCAACTACTATTTAGGCTATATCAATTTTAAAGAAAAGAAATATGATGCTGCCCTAAAGTACTTTATTCCATTGCATAATAACAAACAATTTGCAGCCAGTGTGCCAGTATTCATCGCTCAAATTTATTATACTCAGGAAAAATATCGCGATGTAATTAAATACGCCGATACCATTACCAACGATAAAGTACAACGGGAAATACTTCCCTATGTTGGAAAATCATATTACCAATTAGGCGATTATGCAAAGGCACAGCCATTACTCGAACAACATCATGCAAGTGGCATAGAACTCATTGATGAGGATCATTACGAATTGGGGTATACCTATTTCAAAAATAAGGAATATGAAAAAGCCTATCCTGAATTGAGTAAGGTGAGCAGCGGCAATACAGAAATGGCGCAAACGGTGAACTATATTCTAGCGAATTGCTTTTTGGCGTTAAACAAAAAAGAAAGTGCCCGAATTGCTTTTATGAATGCATCGAAAACTGATTTCGATTTAAAAGTAAAAGAGAAATCATTGTTTAATTATGCCAAGCTATCTTATGAAACTTCTTATCAGAACGATGCGGTGAAGGCATTACAACAATTCATTAACGACTATCCGAATAGCGAAAATAATGATGAGGCAAAGGGTTTGTTGAGTCAGCTTTTCCTCACTACAAAAAACTATAAGGAAGCCATTGATTTGATTGAAAGTATCAAAACAAAGAATCTTGCACTCAAACAAGCTTATCAGAAACTCACCTTTTATCGTGCACAGGAATTATTTGCTGATAAAAACTATTCAGATGCCTTGGTATATTTCCGTAAGTCGTTGAACTATGACTACGACAAAACCATCAAAGCATATTGTTATTACTACTTAGCGGAAATCGATTATAAGAATAGTAAATATGATGATGCCATTGCCAATATAAAAAGGTTCCAAGCCATTGGAGAAGCGCAACGCACGGTATTTGGCAATAACTCTTACTATAATTTAGCATATTGCTATTTCCAAAAGAAAGATTATGAAACTGCCGCTAGTAAGTTTAAGCAATATCTTCAAATTGATAACTATTACGATAAAACTCCCGAGATATATTTAGATGCTCATATGCGTAGTGCCGATTGTAATTTCATTCAGCGCGAATACAATGAAGCCATCGACCATTATGATTATGTAATTTCAAAACAATCGACTTCGGCCGATTATGCCTTGTTTCAAAAAGGAATTATTTTAGGTTTACAGAATAAGTTAGAAGAGAAAATAAATACGATGAAGCGCATCGCGAAGGAATATCCTCGCAGCGATTTGAATGACGATGCAATCTTCGAAATAGCTGATAGCCGTAACCAGCAAGGGCAATTTGAGAATGCTATCAAAGCGTATGAGTTCTTGATAGACAATTTCAAAAACAGTCCGCTGATCTCCAAATCACATTTAAATTTGGCCAATGCCTACCATAATATCAATAATAATACGGAGGCATTGAATGAATATAAGATTGTCGTGGAGAAATATCCGGGATCGGATTATGCTAAAGAAGCCTTAAGTGGTATCGAAGATATTTATATCAGAAATGGAGAAGGAGAAGAATGGATTAAATATATGAAATCGTTGAATGGTGGTGATTTCAGCACCGCTCAAGAAGACTCTATTGTATACGAATCTGCTATCAACCGCTTGAAGAAAAATGATTGCAAAGTGAGCATGAACGATTTTGATAACTATATCACGAAGTTTCCAAATGGCGTATTCATTGTAAAGGCCAATTACTATTTGGCCGATTGTGCATTTAAAGAGAAGGTGTACGATAAAGCATTGAGATCATATGAATTTTTAATGACTACCAACCGGGCCGATTATCAAGAAAGGAGTTATCGCAATGCCGCTTATATCAGCTTCAACGATAAGAATTATGATAAGGCATATCAATATTATACTGAACTGGAGAAATTTGCAAATAGCACAGAAAACCGGGTGATTAGCTATTTGGGTCAAATGCGTTGCGCCAATATTTTAGGCAAGAAACAAGAAACCCTCGACGCTTGTAAGAAAGTGCTTAACTACGATAAAGCAGCAAACGAGAATAAAACAGAAGCCCATTTATATCAAGGCCGAATTTATTTAAGTACCAACGAATTGAGCAAAGCTTTGTCCGAATTTGTGAGTGTTGCAAAAGCTTCAAAAACCATCATTGGCGCTGAAGCGAAATATAGTGTGGCCTATATTCATTATATGAATAAGGACTATAAAGAATGTAAGAAAGCTGTTACTGAAATGAGCGACCAATATGCTTCTTATGATTATTGGATTGAAAAATCGTTTATCGTACTAGGTGATAGCTATGTTGCGCAAGGCGATTTCTTCCAAGCACGAGCAACCTATCAAAGTGTGGCTGATAATACCGAGGATGCAAACATGAAAGAAATTGCTTCTCAAAAAGTTAAAGAAATAGAAGGTAAATAAAATAAAGAATCATGTTATCAATCAAAAAAATATATAAATCACTCTTGCTCCTCGTTTTAACGGTGAGTATGACGATGAAATTAAATGCACAAGAGGATACTCTTGGTAGAAATATTTCTACTACAATTCAGGATGTGTATACCTTTAAAGTAGGTGATGCTAAGAAGATCGATTACAACCCGCAAATTGATCCACCGAAACTCAATCCGCCAACACTCACCTATAATATTGAAGGTAAGGAGTATAAAACCAAACCCGAAATTGTTCCTTCAAAACCACAGAACTATAATAATAAGGACAATGAAAGGATGTATGGCAACTATACCAAGATTGGATATGGAATGTATAATATGCCCCTCTTTGAAACCTATTTTCATAATACCCGCTCAAAGAATTATGATTATGGCATTCGCTACCATTTCTTGAGTGGTGAATATTTAAAAGCCAACCAGGTATTTAGTGATAATGAAGCGAAAGGACATTTTACTTACAACCTCAATTCGTTGAGCAAGTTGAATGTGCATGCAGCTTATGAACGCAATCGAATCAACTGGTATGGTTACAACCCCGATAGTGCTACCTTTGATGGTGATAGCATCAAAAATATTTACAATAATTTCAGTGGTGGTGCTTCATATCAACATAAAGGAAAAACTAAAGATGACTTTTCGTACAGTGGTGGATTGGATTACTATTATATGAAGGATCATTATAGAAATACAGAAAACTATTTCAATATCAAAGCCGATGTAAATAAGATGGTGCATCAACATATATTAACTGTGCCATTGAATATTACCAGCACTTCATTTACAAGCGACACGCTCTATCGTCGATTGTTTGTAGATGTGAACCCACGCTATTTACTCGACTATGGTAAGCTTTCACTCAATGTTGGTTTCAATAGCACCCTCTTTAACGATTCATTGAAAGGAAAATTATACTGGTATCCTTATGCCGATTTCAAGGTGAAGATTATCGAAAATAAATTGAATGCCCATTTAGGAATTGATGGAGGTGTAACTCAAAATACTTATGCATCACTCGTAAAACAAAACCCATTTTTAGATACTGTATTACAATTACAGCATAGTAATACCAAGGTTAAAGTATTGGGTGGCATCTGGGGAAGTATCAATAGCCATATAGCTTTTGGCTTGGATGCCGATTTTGGAAACTATTTGAATATGCCATTTTACTTATGTGATACGACAGCATTGCACAAATACAAAGTTGTATATGATAATGTAGATATATTTAATGTAAAGGCCACAGTGCAATTGCAATGGTCGGGCAATTTCAAAACCACTGCCGAATTCTCATATCATAATTATCAGCTTGGCGATCAATTATATGCCTGGAACATGCCTGCAATGGATGCCAAGCTCAACATGCAGTATAATTATGATAATAAATTTACTGTCAGAGTTACTGCGTACTATATCGGTGAACGATTCGGAAAAAATATAGAGTTCAAGGACTCAACTAAGTTTTCTATGAATAGCCCATCGGTAACCTTACCAGCCATTATTGATGCGAATTTATTATTAGAATATCGGTATAATAAAATGATATCGGTGTTTGTAAATGGAAGTAACCTTACCAACCAGGCTTACCGCCGCTGGTTGAACTACCCTGGATACAAATTATCAGTATTGGGAGGTGTGGCCTTCACTTTCTAAAAAGTAGCCTATTATTCCTCAAGCTATTTGTGCCCGAATCTTATCCGCAATGATTTGCATTTCTTCGGGTGCAATCTTCATCTTTGGATTGGCAAAATTCATATCGCCTACATGCTCCATTGGAATTAAATGGATGTGTGTATGAGGTACTTCTAATCCAATAACCGCTACGCCGATGCGCTTACATGGAATTACTTTACGAATGCCTTTCGCTACCTTCTTTGCAAAGACCATAAGTCCGGCCAATTGGGCATCGTCGAGGTCAAATATATAATCGTTTTCTAATTTGGGAATCACTAAGGCATGCCCCGGTTTAAGTGGAAATACATCCAAGAAAGCCAAATAATTTTCGTCATCTGCAATTTTATAGGCAGGGATTTCTCCGTTTACTATTTTCGAAAAAATGGTTGACATAAGCAATGCAATTTGTGCATCACAATATTAAACCTTTTTAGAGAGAAGTCAAATAAGGAAAATCAATGCTTGCTATTTTTATCTCAATTATTTTTTGAATGCATTTTTCCTTTGGCTGTGTCAACCAAATAATAGATCATCGGAACTAAAAATACCGTCAAAATCAAAGAGGAAAGGAGTCCGCCAATGATTACCCATGCAAGCCCATTTTTCCATTCTGCTGCCGTTCCTGTTGCCATTGCAATGGGAAGCATACCAACAACCATTGAAAGGGTTGTCATTAGGATTGGTCGCATACGACCCTTTCCGGCAATGATTAAAGCTTCTTTGAAATGTTTGCCTTCCGCTTTTAATTGATTCGTAAAATCCACTATTAGAATAGCGTTCTTTACCACCAACCCCATGAGCATAATTAAACCAAGTAAGGCAAACAAACTTAAATTGCTTAACGACAGATTCAGTGCGAAAAATGCTCCAATTGCTGCTAATGGAATTGAAAACAAAACTACAAAAGGGTACACAAAATTGTCATATAGAGCTACCATAATAAGATATATCAGCAAAAATGAAATCAACAATACTGAACCCAATGCTCCAAAGCTATCATTCTGCCTTTTGATGTCGCTACCCCACGTCATTTGTATTCCTTTAGGTAGGGGATGTTCCTTGAGATAAGTTACCACATCATCTGCCACAGTACCTGATGGTTTACCCAATGCGTCGGCGGTAAGTGTAATTGCAGGCTGACGATCTTTTCGTTCCAATAATGAAGGAGAATTGTCTTGCGTTACTGTTGCAAATTGTGAAACTTCAACTGGCAAACCCATCGGATTAATAATTGAAAATTGTTGCACATCCTCAAAGTTTTGACGACTAAATTCAGCTAACCAAATTCTCACTGGATATTCAGTTCCTTTCTCAGTAAGTGTTGCATCTTCATTACCAGTAAACGCTGTTCGTAGGTTCAATCCAACATAAGCGGTTGTTAATCCTAATCGTTGCATTTTATCTTTGTCGGGAACTATTTTGTATTCGGTACTTCCCGCTTCAACTGATAAGCGAACATTATCCGCACCGGGGATTTTTTCAATAATCGTTTTTAGTTCATCACCTGTTTTCATTACCAAATCCAAATTACTTCCACTCAATGTAATTTCAATAGGAGCTGAACGTGGTATCAAACCTAAAGCTGCCATTGAATAATTAATACTTGGCATTTTTGACTTTAGGTCTTCTCTAAGTTTTTTCATAAATGTTTCGGTCGGCACATTATTACGTTCCTTCTTAGATTTTAATTGGATGGTAAATTCTGTTTTGTTTGCAGAACCAACACCCAAGCTTCCAATACCGGTGCTTGGACCTCCAATATTACTGAATACCGTTGCGACCTCGGGTTGTTGAATTATGTGCTTTTCAATTTCTTGTGCTATTAAGTTATTTTGATGAATGGAAGTTGATTTATCAAATTCTAAAGCCATTCTGAACTTACCTTGGTCGCCTGTTGAAATTAGTTCTTTACCAATAATTCCTTGTTTCATAATGCCTAGGGTCATCACAAAAAGCAACAAAACAATTCCAGTAAATATTAATTTATGGCTTATAACCCATTCTAATTGCCTGCCATACCAATTGGTGAATATTTCTAGTTGGTGTTCAAACCAAAGTAAGAAACGATTGAAAAAATTTGTCGGTTGTAAATCTTCCTTCTTTCCAATACGGGAAGCCAACCAAGGTGTAAGAGTAAAACCAACCAACAAACTCGTGAGTGTTGAAGTGACTACAACTACCGAAAACTGTTTTAGCATATCGGCAACAAACACTTGCAGAAAAAGAATTGGTAAGAATACCACTACGTCTACTAAGGTAATTGACAATGCCGCAAAGCCAATTTCCATACGTCCATCCATTGCAGCTGTTCGTTTATCTTTTCCTCTGTCTAAATGTTTTTGAATATTTTCCAATACTACTACAGCATCATCTACCAAAATGCCGATAATTAAAGACATTGCGAGTAAGGTCATTAGGTTAAGGGTATAGCCCAAAAGCCACATAACAGCAAACGCTGTAACTAAAGAAGTTGGGATGGCAACGATTACAATCAAAGAGTTTCTGAAACTTCTTAAGAATAAAAGCATTACCAGTGAAACTAATATTACCGCTAATATTAAATCAAAAACAACCGAATTAACTGCTGCAATAGTGTTGTCAGTGCTATCGTCTGCTATAATAAATTTCACACCTGCATTGGCATTTTGGTGTTCAATGGATTTGAATTTTTCCCGAACTAATTTTGAAACATCAACTGCATTAGCATCGCCTTGCTTTTTCAACATCAAACCAATTCCATTTTTCCCATTGTAGCGACTGATTGAAGTTGTTTCTTTTATACCATCGATAACCTGCGCTATATCCTTTACATAAACAGGACTACCTATAACAGGCATTGCCACTTGTACATTTTTAATATCTTCTAAGGATGTAAATTTTCCAGTTAAACGTACTGAATTACTTTCTTTTTCAGTTTGCACTTTTCCAGCAGGCAAGTCTAACCCCGAACGGTTAATTGCTTCAACAACCTGAACCATTGAAATTTTGTAATGTTTCAGTTTGTCTTGATCAATTTTTACTTGTATTTCTCTTTCTTCTCCTCCTAAAACGGTAATCTCGGCAACGCCCTTAATTTGTTGAATTTGCGGCAGATAATCATCCTTCATTTTTTGATAAAGCTCAGTAGCCGACAAATTACTTGTTGCGCTAATCGACATAATAGGCAAATCATTTGGAGAAACTTTACTCATTACCGGACTTAAAATATCCTGCGGTAAATCTTTACGAATATTGTCAATATATCGTTGGGCATCTTGCATCGTTTTATCTAAATCGGTACCGTATTTTAAATTAGCAATGATGATAGAAGCATTAGGTAATGACTTGGTAACCAAATAATCTACACCTTCCAAATTAGAAAGGGCATCTTCTATTTTTCGTGAAACAGATGTTTCTACCTCGTTCGGTTCAGCACCCGGATAAACTGTTTTAATTACAACAACTGGCTGATTGAAATCGGGCATTAATTCATAACTCAAATTTTTGTACCCGATAAATCCTAACAATGCAAATACACTGAAAAGCACTATTATCAGAGAAGGACGTTTTATTGAAATTTCCGTTATATTCATTTTTGTTGATTTTATTTAACCGTAATATTAGCGCCATCAAATAAATTTATAAAGCCATTCGTTACAATGATATCACCATCATTTAACCCACTTGACACTACCGTTTTATTCTGTATATTCTTAGAAATAGTGATATCCTGCAATACCGATTTGCCATTTTTAATCAAATAAACTTTTGGCTGGTCTGTTGTGCCTACGATTGCTGATGAAGGAATAATAATGCCCATTTCTTTGGTGTCACTTTTCACATTTACTTTGCCAAACATTCCTGATTTTATTTTTAAATCGGTAGTATTATTCATTGTAAGTTGAACAGGAAAACTACTACCCATATTTGCTTTACTGCCAATCATAGTAGCTTTTCCTTCCAATAGAATTTCAGAATAAGCATCTACTGTAAGAGCATAGCTTTGATTTAACTTGAATTTGCTTAACTCATTTTCGGGAACATTTACAGAGAATTTTAAAGTTGTAATATCCGTTATTTGAAGTAATGGAACTCCAGGTGCAGCAAAAGCCCCTTCTTCACTTAGTTTCGCGGTAACTATCCCATTAAAAGGTGCTTTGATTGTAGTTTTGTTTATTTGTTCTACAAGAGTAGCTTTCTGTACTTTAGTAGATTTCAATCCCAAAATTGATTTTTCTAACTGAACACCCTGTATCGCATCTGCTTTGGCTAAAATTGCATAACGGTTTACATCGGCTTCTAAACCTTCTATTTGCACTTCTATAGTTTGCAGTTGTAATTTCAGTATTGAATTATCTAACTGAATTAAGGCTTGACCTTTGTTTACAAAGCTACCCAGTTCAACTAAAATACTATTAATTTTTCCCTGTATCTCAGCACTGACCTTCGTTTCCTTATTTGGCTCGAATGTACCAGAATAATAATATTCGGCATTTAAATTTTCAACTCGCAATGTCTCTGCCTGAACATTTATAGCTTGTTCTTTATCGAATTGATATACTTTACTCTGTGTAATTTCTTTGTTGTTTTTCAGCTTAACAACCATTATGGCAATCAATACCAATGGTATGATGATGTATAGCGCTTTCTTAAGCATTGATAATTTTGTATTCATTTTTGATACTATTTAATTGTTGAAATATTTCCAGTTAATTTTTTAAGTTCAAGGTCTGCTTTAAGGTATTCAATTACAGCAGACAGATATACTTGTTGAGCTTCACGCAAAGCATTGTCGGCAAGCAAAATATCGGTAAGGCTTGCTGTTCCTTGTTTTTGTTGAAGAGTAGTTTGTTCGTAGATAGTTTTTGCTAGTTCAATTTGTTCGGTTGTCGTTTCAACTGAATTCTTAGCAACCATTCTTTGTAGTTTTGCATTTTCAACTTGCATATTGTTTTGTTCGGTAATTAGGCCATATTGTAGTTCGCTGTTTTGAAATTCATATTTCTTTTGATTGATCTTTCGTTGGGTTACCGTTCCATTAAACAGAGGATAAGTTAATTGAGTACCTGCAAAACTTATAGGATAAAAATTTAAAAAGGAGTTTGTTAGTCCATTATATCCAAAACCTGTTGTTCCATACATTCCAATAAGATTAAGAGATGGTAAAAATCTAGACTTGTTTAGCGTGCTTAGTTCACTTGACAATAGGCGGTTTTGAGTTTTAACAATACGAATATCTATAGTTGATGAAAGCGTATATTCATTTGAGTTTTGATATTGAATGTTTGATTCAATTTGTAGATTTTGTTTAATGGAAATACCCATTGCAAATTTCAACGCATTTAAAACTTGCTCGTATTTGCTGCTGATACTACTTTTTTGTGTTGTTAGTTGCGCAACTTGTAATTTCACTCTACTTACATCCGTTCCTTTTGCAAGCAATTGTTCATTGAGCATTTGGATGTTTTTTAATAGTCGAGTAGCATTTATAAGATTGCTGTCAACAAATACAAATTGGTGATTCAATATTTGTGCGTTGTAATACAGATTTGATATTTCAAAATAGATTTGCTCCTCGGTTTTTTGGCATTGCAATACGGCCAATTCCGATGCGATTTCAGTGCTTCTAATTGCTCCGTAAACTTGCGGATTATACAATGACATCGCCAGCTGCAAATTGACGTTAATGTTGTGAGGAACACCAAATTGAGCTTCTTTAAACTGACCTTCAGGTGCCGCTGGATTAAATGTTGATAAAGGCATTAACTGATAGGGAAGATTTGTGAAATACTTATAATCCGCATTGACCGATACCTTTGGAATTAAATTGGCTTTTGCTTCCATGGCTTTTTGCTCGCCAATGGCAATATTATTTCTACTCATTTGCAGGTTTCTATTATGAACCTGAGCCGTATCAATACACTGTTGCATCGTCCACACTTGGGCTTGTGCTGCTTGAAATCCTATTAAAAAGAAAAGAAGCAATGCTGTTTGTTTGTGAATGTTTACTAACTTCATGGGTTAAATTTTTTTATTTGATGAGTATTAATTGACTTTCAATTGTGCCTTCAACCCAATGTTTTACTTTGGGTTCGATATTTACATAATCTCCCGGCTTTAATGTTTCTTTTAAGCCATTTTCGTTTTCAAAAATCGCTTCACCTTTTATACAAATCAATACTGCAGGAATTTGGGTGATATGTTCTTTTAATTTTTCGCCTTGCAATATTTGTATAGCAGTTGCATTTCCTAATTCGCTTTTAAAAAGAGCAGTTGCAGAAACTGGTTTTTCTTGTGTGTGTAATTCTTTTATGTTCATTGGAAGTATTGATTAAATGTTGTGAATGATATTTGAATGTTTTCAAATTGCTTTGCTGCTTCGGTTTCGTCTTTAGCTGCTGAAAGTTCTTTTACCAAATCAATGTATGGCAAAAGCCATTTGTGCAGTTCATCGTGTGCTTTGCCTTTCATTGTGCAATTAGAGGTAAGTAAATCAATATTGGATTGCAATTTTTCGGCGAATGATTTGTAATCTTTGTGCTCAACAGTAGAGAAAGAAATAATATCATTTTCCATATTGCGAATATGAGTTATCATATTCGCATCAACTTTCCATTTTTCTCCATTGTTAAGTTCGATGGTTTGCATTTCATCGTTGTGCTGATGTTCTTCGTGAGTAACAGTTTTGGTTTGCTCTTTTGATTTTTCATTGGAAGTGTTGCTACAACTAAAAAGGAACAAACTGATTACTGTAAATGAAATTGTTATCTTCTTCATAATTTCTTTTTTATTATTGTGAAATAAGCAATGATGGCAAATACAAGCGTTACTGAAATTCTAAAAATCATTGCACCGATGGTTTTTTCTTCATAGATACTGCCTGAACTTGCATAAATTTCAAGCCCAATAAAAGCTGATATTAGAATGATTGTTGAAATCCCTAAGAGTGTAGCCGTCCATTTTTTGTTTTTAATAAACCCATAAGCTGCAAAAAGATATAGAATGCTACTGATGAAATTTGACCAAACCACAAATAGAACATAATTGCCCTCTTTGGCTCTAATATCAAACAAATCAAATATTACGGAAGTGCTTAGGAATAAAGTAAGCAAGCCAAATCCGGCTAAAAAAATTGCAAATAAATATGGAAGTATTTTTTTCATTTCGATTTGGTTTTGATTAGTGTTAAAACCGATTGTATCATATTGTCTCCATTTCTAGTAATGTCAAATTGGAAGTTCGCTACCCGCCATTTAAACATCTGCAGTCGAAAGGTTCCCATTACAATATGCATTAATTCATCAGATGTAATTGCATTGGTAAAAACCTTCTTTTGCTGTCCTTCCATGATAATAGGCATCAAGTGTTTCATTTTTACGCTCATTATTTTCAAAATTGTTTCGTTGATCCGTTGACTTTCTTCCAATAGTCCATCAGAAAATACCGCTACAACAAAATGAGGGTTCTTTTTAAAAAATGAAAATTGCTTTTTAAACAACGCAGTAAATTTTTCTTCGGGCGTTTTTTCTGTGGAAACTGCTTGACTATAACGTTCATCCATACTTTTAGCAAGAAATTCAAGTAGGGCAATAATTATTTCTTCCTTGCTTGTAAAGTGCCTATAAATGGCACTTTCAGAAAACTTCATTTCTTTGGCAAGGTTTTTAATTGTTAAACCACTTACACCCGAAGCCGTCAATATTTTTCCTGCTGCTTCTATAATTTCAAGTTGTCTGTCAGAAATTGCTGGTTTCATTTGTTATTTGTTTATGTTTTTCATTTTCAAGAAGGAAACTCCTAACCAAATCACAGAGGCTGTCATTGCAATGGCGCCAATTAATACTAATGCTGGAGGCAAACCAAAATACACCTCTGTTAATATTCCTATTGGCATTAGGAGGCCAGTAAGAGCCAACCCGGAAATTGCGCTCACATTTTGAAGTCTGTCTCTGAAATGTAGAAGCAAATAACCAATTAGAATATTTAGTAAGGCAAATAAGTTTCCGTGAACGTGAGCTAATCGAGTTTCAAAATGTTTTCCAATACTGTATGAGTTCACCCATTCTTCTTTACCTGGAGCAAAGTCGCGGAGGTAAATTAATAGAAAACCGTAAGCCATAAAAAGTCCCATTGATAGGAACCCGATTGCGAGGTTGTTTTTGCCGTTCATTTTATTTGTTACAATTAAGTGAGTGAATATTCGCTTACAAAGATAACTTAATTATTTATACTCTAGCAAGTTTTTTTTAACCCCTTCAAACAATAAGAAAACAAGCTATTGAAGTGGGAGCTGGGTGCTTGAATGGGGGTGCGCTTAAGCAGGCAAACTAGTAAAGTCGGGGTTAAATTTTAGCGGGATTGATAACCGGCTTTTTCGTTTCCTATTTATTTAATTGAAAGCCAATAGTCTGGTTTTTGTTTGTCCGCTTGATAGTTGCACGGTCGGCAATTAGGCATGAATCTACCACGACTTATTTTAAGTCGGCGAGCACCTTCGCATCAGTTTCCTTATACAGGCTGGTATAAGTTTCATTCGCTTTTATTTGATAGTAATCGTTTTTATATTTCATATAAACGATACTTTTCAATTCTTGGAAGCTTGTTAGTGATGGATCGAAATTTCCATAGATAACAAGTAGTCCGTGGGCATATTTATAACCCGAATAGTTGATTGGTGATTGCCAAAATTGCACCTCGAGTTTCAATCGGTCGCCAGTGGTAACTACCGTATATAAATCGGTGGCATTGGTTTGATACTGTTTGGGCTTAGCAATATAAATTTTACGCGGAATGTCGAGGAAGGTATCAAGATGCATCTTATCACTTTCAACTTTTACATCGTCGGGGTTGGAGGCCATACTACCATTACTATTATTATCTACACTTCCGGCGGTACGATTATCCAGTTGATCTTTATTATCATCTAAGGCAACAATATCTTGTTCCGTAGCTTTTCCCTTTTGTGGTGTATTAACTGATGGTTCTGAACTCACATTGGATGCGGTGCTGCTCCTAGTTTGAGCCGTATCGGAGGGTACTGTGCTTACTAGGGTCTCCTTCTTCACTTCTGGTGATTCTTTTTGAGCCAATGTATTTTGTTCTGCAAGCTTTTGATAAATCACAAAATAACTGATCACACAGAGTACTACAGAGGCAGCCGCAGCTGAATAGAATGTAGGGGTACGAAAGAATGGGGTGGATTTAACCTTTACATTTTTAGAGATGTAGGTTTTTAGTTCAGCTTTGCGATTTTCGGTGATGGCCGTAACCATCAATTGATGAATCTCGTAATCGGCCTTGAACGCGTCGTCGGTACGCAACCTTTTCTCAACCATCTCTTGCTCATCGGCAGAGAGGGTTCCATTTAGGTAGGCATCGAGCAGCTCAAAATTATTGGTTTCCATGTAACAGTTTATAAATCGTGCTTACCAAATCGTTGTTTTATAATTTCTTGCAAGCGTTTCAGGCATTGATATTTTTTGGCTTTTACGGTATCGGCATTATTAAATCCCAGCAAGTCGCCGATTTGTGTCATATTATAGCCATCAAAATAATAATACGACAGCAATTGTTTACAGGTCTTTCCTACTTCATCCATACACTTGAGCAACACCTTCTTATCGAATTCTGATGCCCCCTGATTCACTGGATTCAAATGGTCATATTCATCATCACGGATATTTACTACCCGTTGTTTCTTCTTCAACGTCTTTAACCACAGGTTCTTTACGACAGCGTAGATATAAGTGTTCAATGCTGATGACAATTGAAACTCAGGCTTAGCTGAATTTTGCCATACAATGATGACGGCTTCCTGTAATACATCATCCACATCCTCAATCGAACCATTATTCTGCAATACGTACTTCTTAATGCTCGAATAATTCTCTTCAAACAAATAAATTAATATCTGTTGATTCCCTGCACGAATTTCTTGCAGTATTTCCGAATCACTATAATGTCGTTTACGAGCCATTTATATCTTCACGCAAAGAAAGGTAAATTGAAGTTGTAAAAAAGAAATCTTACTCATGATTGTAACTATTGGGGGTTCTTCACGTATTATCTTTGTTATGGTGGCAAAAATAAACTACTTAACAACTTTTTAGAAGCAATTTTATCACAATTGACCTAATTTCGCTTTCAAATATTATGATTTTATTTCTACTATAAATTTATTTATTATCTAATTAATTTCATTTTAAACCATTTCAAAATATGAAAAAGTATCTTTTATTTTTCGGAGTAGCCATGCTAGGAGGGCTTTCTGCCTTAGGTATCGCAAGTGTATTTAACAAAAATCAACCCACTGAATTCGGAGTCAAACAAAATTTTCAATTTACCAGCAACACGGGTGATATGCCACAGGCGAATTTCATCAATGCGGCTCAAATAGTGACTCCGGCTGTTGTTCACGTAAAAGTAACCGGAAGTAATGAGTCGGCTGCAGGTGATGGCGAAAACTCAGAGCAATTCGATCCATTAGAGTTTTTTAAGAAACATGGTTTTAATCTGCCTCAAGAAGGGCAAATGAAAGCTGGCTCCGGTGTGATTTTGAGTGAAGATGGCTATATTGTAACCAATAACCATGTGATTGATGGTGGTGGAAGTATTGAAGTAGTTTTAAATAATAAGAAAAGCTATAAAGGAACCATTATTGGCACCGATCCCAATTTTGATATTGCCTTAATAAAAATCGATGCCAAGGAAAAACTTCCTTTTGTGAGCTATGGCAATAGTGATGAAATCAAAGTGGGTGAATGGGTATTGGCTGTTGGTAATCCATTTAACCTTACCTCCACCGTAACGGCAGGTATTGTGAGTGCCAAAGCCCGAAATATTCGTTTAATCAATGGCTCATCACCTGTGGAGGCATTCATTCAAACAGACGCAGCAGTGAACCCTGGTAATAGCGGTGGGGCCTTGGTAAACACCCGTGGAGAGTTGGTTGGTATTAATACTGCCATTGCCTCTCAAACAGGAAATTATGAAGGCTATTCCTTTGCAGTGCCTGTGAATATTGTGAAAAAGGTGGTCGACGATTTACATAAATACGGAAAGGTACAACGAGGCTATTTAGGAATTCAAATAAGTGAGGTGGATTCAAAGAAGGCGGAGGAAAACGATTTGAAAGAGGTGAAAGGGGTATTCGTAGAAAAATCGAATGAAGGAAGCGCCGCTATGGATGCCGGATTGAAGAAAGGCGATGTGATTTTAAAAGTGGATAATATTGAAATTAATTCTGTGTCAGAATTACAAGAGCAAATTAGCCGTCGTAAGCCAGGAGATAAAGTAGTAATTACCTACCTACGCGATAATGTGATTAAAACTACTGATGTGATTTTGAAGAATGAAGCTGGAAATACAAAAATCACGGAGAGTGCCTCAGTAGAAACAGGACGTGCCTTAGGTGCAGAATTTGCAAGCATGGATAAAAATTCATTACAGAAATACGAGTTAAAAAATGGTGTAAAGGTAACGAAGGTGGGTCCAGGTAAATTCAAGAATGCTGGCATCCCCGAAGGGTTCATCATCACCAAAGTTGACAAGAACGACGTGAGTTCGGTGAGTGAAGTAACGGCTGCCATCGTTAATAAGAAAGGTGGCGTATTGGTTGAAGGAATTAATCCTGATGGAACCAAAGGATATTACGCACTTGGAATTGAATAATTAAAAATCTCTATCAATAAAAAAGGCTGCCTATACGAGGCAGCCTTTTTTATTTAATATATTATTGGATTAGTATACTCCTGTGTAATTAAATGGAGAAATAGCTTTTAATTCAGCTTTTATAGTATCATTCACATTTAAGGTTTCAATAAACTCATGCAAAGATTCTTTGTTGATCACGTGCCCACGAGTGAGTTGTTTCAATGCCTCGTATGGATGCGGGTAATTTTCTCTGCGTAAGATTGTTTGAATGGCTTCAGCACATACCGCCCAATTTTCGTTCAAATCGGCCTCCAGTTGTTTTTCATTCAATACCAATTTATCCAATCCTTTCACCATAGAATTAAATGCGATTAATGTATGCGCCATGGGTACACCAAAATTACGCAATACAGTACTGTCGGTAAGGTCGCGCTGCAAGCGCGATACAGGAAGTTTCGAAGAGAAGAAATGGAACATGGCATTGGCAACACCCAAATTACCTTCGGCATTTTCAAAGTCAATTGGATTCACCTTATGTGGCATGGCACTGCTGCCTACCTCTCCTTCTTTTGTTTTTTGTTTGAAGTAATCGATACTGATATAATGCCACATATCTCTGCACAAATCGATGCAAATGGTATTGATACGTTGCATCGCGTCGCAAAGTGCTGCGAGGTTATCATAGTTCTCAATCTGGGTAGTGTATTGAGTGCGTTGTAATCCGAATACCGAAATAAAATGATTGGCAAACTGAACCCATTCAATATCAGGATAAGCTACCTTATGTGCATTGAAATTGCCCGTGGCGCCACCAAATTTAGCACTGTATGGAATCACTTCCAATTGATACATCTGTTGCAAAATACGCTCAGCAAATACTTTTATTTCTTTACCCAATCGGGTAGGAGAAGCCGACTGTCCGTGGGTACGAGCCAACATCGATATATCTTTCCATTTCTCGGCCATGTTATCGAGCTTTTGCTTTACCGAATTAAGGAGCGGCATGTATATTTCAAGGGTTGCCTCCTTAATACTCAATGGAATGGCGGTATTATTGATGTCTTGAGAAGTCAATCCAAAATGAATAAACTCAACATGTTCGCCTAAACCAGCGGCAATAAATTTCTCACGTAAGAAATACTCAATCGCTTTTACATCATGATTGGTGGTCGCTTCAATTTCCTTTACACGCTTGGCATCTTCAATATTGAAATTATTTCTAATGGCAACCAGCTTGGTAACCATATCTTTAAAATCGATATCCTGAAGTTGGGGCAATGGCAATTCACATAGCGCGATAAAATATTCGATTTCAACAATCACACGATATTTCATCAGTGCAAATTCGCTGAAATAATTCTGAAGGCTTTGGGTTTGCTTGCGGTAACGTCCATCAACTGGAGATACCGCCGTTAAGGCATTAAGATCCATAGTAGGCGCAAATATAGTAAAACGTAGATATTGACTAAATTTTTTGAAATCTATCTGATTAACTTCTTTGATAGATAATAGTACCGTATTTATAAACGGTCATCAGATGATCAGAAACAATAATCTTTTCTAAATCAAAACCATACAATCGAATCCCTTGAATAATAAAGGTAGTTTCGTCAGCGGTGCGTATCACTTCTATACTTGCATCGTGTTTAATAAGTAAGGGGAATTTCACTTTCACGCCTTTCAAGGTGGGGCTCAAAGTTAGCCATTGGCTTTCTTGGTTCAGGGTTTTAAACCAGAACTTACCATCATAGTAAGTTATCATCTGGATATTATTATTGAGAAAATACTGAATGACCCCTTTATCACCTGTAGGGTTTTTGATGACTTTAGACATCTCTGAACCCAGAATGAAATCGCCGTTTTGGCTGAATAAATCCAAGACACAATTCACCTTCTCCCGTTTATTACTATCGCTACTGAAATCGATTTTATCAATTCCTATAGAGAAATTCGTAAACAGCAAAAAGATAAATACGTATCCAAATAACCTTTTCATCAGTACAAAATTAAAAGACGGGTTCACAAATAAAACTTTATTTTCTAAAATTACAAATTCCATACCCATTTTTTCTGATTTTTTTGTGGTAATTCGCCCTATGAATCATTTGTTTCGCAGCCTGGTTTTGACTTGTTTGACTTTGATGATTGTTATCATTTCTAGAGCCCAGAACCTTAAATTTACCCCTTCCAACCTGAATTTCCCTCTTCCGGTATATGCAACAAGCCTCGATAGTATGAACTTTACGGTTTATAATAACGGTTGTGGTTACCTCAATATTCAGTATTTATATTGTAGCGAAACCGCATTTAAGCTTGCCGACAGCACTGGTTTCTCCTTAGGACCTTCGGTTTCAAGAAGCCTCAAAGTGTATTTTATACCAAAGCATAATATTCAATATAGTAGTGAAATCGTGGCACATACCTCCTCAGGTGATTTTACTTTGCCAATTAAGGGTGCAGGGCGATTTATTGAGAGTTACTATGATAGCACCTTTAATAAATTCGACGAAAGCCTCAAATCAACCCTCAACACAATACTTGCTACTAATTATACAAGTTATAGCTATAATGCAGCGAGGGATAAAATGTTTATGGAGTTCGATAACAAGAAGACCAACGGACAAGGCGCCACTCAAAACACTTTAGAATGTATTTATACTGGCCGCTTGGCGGTGGGTTATACCAGTCGTACCAATTGTCAAACCAACGATAATTTTAATACAGAACACACCTGGCCACAAAGTTTATTTGGCTCATCGCCCCCCATGGTAAGCGACCTCAATCACCTCTTCCCTACCGATGATGCTTCGAATAATTACCGTGGCAATAATCCTTTTGGAATGGTGGCGAGTCCGGTTTGGTCTGTTGGCGGTTCGAAAGGAATTTCTACCTTATTCGAACCCCGTGATGCACAAAAAGGTCGTACAGCGCGTGCGATGTTATACTTCGCCATACGATATAATAATCCATCTTATGGGTTGGTTACCTTCTTCGGACCACAAGAAGCAATTCTACGTACTTGGTGCTTGCAGTTTCCTCCCGATTCAATAGACAGAAGAAGGAATACTGATATCTTTGGATTGCAGAAAAATCGCAATCCTTTCATTGATCATCCTGAGTTTTTAGAACGTATTACTTCCATCGCCAATTTATCGGTGGCACCTGCCAAACGCACAATATGGTTTGATGCACAACCTATAACTAAAGCTTATGCTGTATATGATTCGATAAATTATAATGTAGTAATCTATAATTCAGGGAATACAACAATTCAATGCAGTAATATAAGCACTATCCAAAATAATTTGGTTATTAGTGCGCCATCAGATAGCATACCAAAAGCAACATCCCTTACCATCACATTAAAGAAATGGATTGGAAACACCAGTGCCATTATTGATACCTTAGTTATTTTGAATAATAGTACCAATGCGCCTTCCTTAAAAATTCCAATAAGTATTACGCCTACTTTATTTCATGTGATATCCACCAAAACCAATATTCAAGCGACGGCCGATAGTGCCGTACTTTCTATTGTTACCAGTGGAAATGTGGTTTGGAATAACACACTTACGGGAAAATCGGTAACAGTTAAAACATCTGGAATTTATTATGCAACGGTAACCGATAGTAGTGGTTGTCATTTTACAGATACTGTTACTATATCAAAGAATAGTGCAGGAATTAATTCAATTCAAAAAGAAAACATCCGTGTATTTCCTAATCCTGCGAATGATCACTTAACCATTGAGAACACTACCAATATGCCTGTTTCGTTTCAAATGATTAACGCATTAGGACAAGAAGTAATTACCATTAAAGTGGATGCACAAGAAATCAATGAAGTGGACATTCGTTCCTTGTCGAATGGAATTTATTTAATGAAGAGTGATTTAGGTAACGAATTCAGATTGGTGATTGGCCGATAACTAATTACATCTTATTTTACCAGTTGTCCTTGTAATCTTAATAATTCTGTTTCGGAAATTTTCAATTCATAGCGCGCAGTAATAAGTCGGGTGATGGCATCTTCGTAGCTTTTTTGAGCCAGCATTAACTCAATGGTATTAGAGGTTCCTAGACGAAAGCGCTCCAAAGCAACCGTTACATTTTCTTTTGCTATACTGATATTCTCTTCTTCCAGCTTTAAAATCTCTGATGTGTTTTGGTAAGATTTCCAGGCATTTTGCAAAGAAATATCCACCTTCGACAACACGCCTTTATAGGCTATTTCACTGGTAGCCATTCCAAGTTTTGCAATTTGAATTTGGGTTCTTGTTTTATAACCATTAAACAAATTCCATGAGGCTGAAAGGCCTGCATTTAATCCAAGATTTTGATTTAAAAGAATTAATCCAACTTCATTTTGAGCACGAGTTAAATTATAATTTACATTAATACCAACTTGAGGCAAGGTATAGCTCTTTACTTCTTTAAGGGTATAACCAGCAATGGCCATATTGCGTTTTGCAATTTGCATCTCCGAATTATTAGCTATTGAATTTTGTTTGATATTTAATAACTCGAGTTGGGTGTTTACACTAATGCTATCTTCCACGGTGAAGGTATTGGTAGCTTCGAGGGTAAGTAGTTGATTAAGAAATACCATCGCGTTTTCCAAGGCAATGTTCTGACGAAGCAAAGCCGATCGTTGTGCATTCAAATCAACGCGAGCCTGCAGCAGGTCGAGCTTTGAGCCAGAACCGATTTCGAGTTTTTTCTGTGCAATTTTCTCTCGCTCCTCATAAATTTTCAAGGTTTCTTTGTTAGCCTTAATGAGCTGCTGTTGTTTCACTACTTCATAATAGCGGAGTACTACTTGTGAGATGGTATTCTCTATTTGCAATTTTAATTGTGTCTGGCCCTGTGCAGCCAGTGCATCTAGCTTATCCTTGGTAGCAAACATTTTCATGCCATCGAACACAATCCAGTTCAGTGCGATGCTTGAATTCAGGTTACTCGTTAAGGCATTTTTACGATCCACCTTTAACCCAGTACTAAATTCTTGTTTGGTATTATAGTAGCTTCTACTTGTTGATGCAAGGAAGTTTACGGAAGGTAAAAAGCCTGCATTTCCATAGGTATTAGATATTGTGGAAGCCTGAGCTCCATTAGATGCAATTCTAATATCATAGTTTTTTTCCAAGGCAAGGGAGATGGCTTGTGAAAGTGTAAGTTTGCTTTGGCCAATTCCTTTGAATGCAGCCAAGACCAAAAACATACTGATTACAATTTTATATTTCATCTGAAGTTGGTTCATGTAATTCATGATGTTGATTCTTATTACGAGAAAAATAGGAGTAGATCGCAGGAATAACAAATAAGGTGAGTACCAGAGAGAAAAGCAAACCACCAATAACCACAATTCCCATTCCCATGCGGCTTTTCGCGCCGGCGCCAAGTGCCAAGGCAATAGGCAAAGCGCCGAGTGCAGTAGCTAAGCTCGTCATTAAAATTGGTCGCAAACGAGCAGCTGCAGCTTGTATGATGGCTTCCCTTTTATTCAATCCTTTTTCTTGTAATTGATTTCCAAATTCCACGATAAGGATTCCATTTTTCGTCACCAGTCCTATAAGCATAATGATTCCTATCTCACTAAAGATATTTAATGTTTGATTGAAATACCAAAGCGATAACACCGCGCCAGCCAAAGCCAGAGGCACCGTAATCATGATGATGAGTGGGTCGATGAAGCTCTCAAATTGTGCTGCGAGGATGAGATAAATTAAGAGTAAGGCAAAGAGAAATGCAAAGAGGATATTAGAAGAGCTTTCCGAGAAGTCGCGCGATGCTCCAGTGAGCGCGGTCGAGAACGATTCATCAAGTACATTTTTTGCAATCTTATTCATCTCTACAATTCCATCTCCTACTGTCTTGCCAGGGGCTAAGGATGCTGATACTGTGGCCGATTTGTATCTGTTATAATGGTATAGTTGGGGTGGATTACTTTGCTCTTCTAGCTTCACCACATTATCGAGTTGCACCAATTCACCGTTGCTGCTTTTCACATAAATTGATTTTAAATCGAGAGGCTCATCACGATTCTCTCGTGTGACCTGACCAATTACTTGGTACTGTTTGCCACTCATATTAAAATAATTGAAACGTTGTCCACTCAATGCAAGTTGCAACGTTTGGCCAATATCGGCAGCAGAGAGTCCTAAGTTTTTTATTTTATCACGATCGATGATGAGATTCAATTCAGGTTTGTTGAATTTCAGATTACAATCCACCATTTGAAATACCGGATTCTTATTCGCCTCATCTAAAAATTTAGGAAGTACCTCTTTCAGTCGTTCGAAATTAGGCGCTTGCAATACAAACTGCACGGGCAAGCCAGAACCAGGGCCGCCACCACTCGATGAAATTGTTTGTTGTTGTATGACGAATGTTTTTGCCTCAGGAAATTGCTTGGTAATTTTGGTAACATAGTTGGCAATTTCTTGCTGACTTCTTTTACGTGTTTCTGGGTCGGTGAGTGCCAATCGAACGAAACCTGTATTCACAGCACCAGACCCAGCAAAACCGGGTGCGGTAACTGTTAAACAAACCCTCTTTTCGGGTACCGAATCACTAATAAACTGAGCCAATTTATCCATGAATTTATCGGTATATTCATACGATGCACCTTCTGGTGCGGTGATAGCTAGGCGCATCCAGCTTCGATCTTCGAGGGGTGATAACTCCGATTGAAGCAATCGGCCTACCGTAAATATAAGTGTAATAGCGCCAATGATAATTACAAACGCCCAGCGACGCACTCCCAAAAAGCTGGTCAACGCTTTGGTATATCTATCAACCATTCCTACAAAAAATGGTTCAGTACGATTGTAAAAGTTTGATTTTTTATGAGGATCCTTTCTTACCAAATAGGCATTAAGCATTGGTGTAAGTGAGAGTGAAACGAAGGCTGAAATTAATACCGCTCCTGCAATCACGACTCCAAACTCTCGAAACAAACGACCAACAAATCCTTGTAAAAAGATTACAGGAAGAAATACTGCTGCAAGTGTAATGGATGTTGAGATGACGGCGAAGAAAATTTCATTCGATCCTTTAATTGCAGCATCATAGGGTTTCATGCCCGCTTCAATTTTCTTGAAGATGTTTTCGGTTACCACAATACCATCATCTACCACCAAACCTGTTGCTAATACGATGGCCAATAAGGTGAGTACATTAATTGAGTAGCCCATGATATACATGATAAAAAATGCACCAATGAGTGATACCGGGATATCGATAAGTGGGCGAAATGCCACGAGCCAATCGCGGAAAAATAAAAAGATAATTAAAATTACAAGGATCAATGCAATGATTAGTGTATCCTTTACTTCGTCAACAGAGAGCTTAATGAATCGCGTATTATCGAGTGCAATATTTAAGTTATAATCTTTAGGTAAATCTTTTCGAATTCCTTCCACGCGCTTGTAAAACTCTTCAGCGATATCAAGGTAGTTCGCACCTGGTTGCGGTGAAATAGCGAGCCCAATCATTGGCACACCCGATAGTTTCAAAATTGTTTCTTCATTCTCCGGACCCAATAAGGCATAACCCACATCTCTTAATCGAATTACTTTATCGCCAACCGATTTAATGAGCATGTTATTGAAGCTTTCTTCATTGGTAAATTTCCCCATGGTTTTCACCGTGAGCTCTGTGGTGTTGCCAGCAATTTTACCTGAAGGCATTTCCACATTTTCTCGATCAAGTGCTTGCTTTACGTCGAGTGGGGTAAGCTTGAAAGAAGCGAGTTTGGCGGGATCCATCCAAATACGCATTGCATATTTTTTCTGCCCCCAAATTTGCACTGTACTCACACCAGGAATTGTTTGTAACCTTTCGGCAATCACATTCTCGGCATAGTCGCTCACTTGCAGTTGATTTTTAGAATCGGATTGTAAGGTAAGTGAGAGAATCGCATCGGAGTTTGCATCCGATTTTGTGACAGTAGGCAGTGCATCAATATCCTGAGGCAATTGTCGCACTGCTTGCGATACTTTATCACGCACATCGTTGGCAGCCGATTCCAGGTTGGCATCCAAATTAAACTCTACGGTTATTTGGCTTGTGCCTTGGCTACTTGAGGAAGAGATGGAGCGGATGCCTTCGATTCCATTCAAGCCTTTTTCTAAAGGCTCGGTTATTTGCGATTCGATTACCTCAGCGGCGGCGCCTGTATAGCTTGTACGTACTGTGATAATAGGTGGGTCGATAGAGGGAAACTCTCGAACACCTAAATAATTATAACCAATCAATCCAAAGGTCACGATGATGATCGACATCACAATGGCCAAGACAGGTCGTTTTATACTGGTAGATGATAAACTCATGATGAACCTGCTTAATTAGAATTGGCTTTTAGTGAACGAACGGGTGCTCCTGGCTTGAGTTGCATGATGCCCGTGGTAATAACAGAGTCGCCAATTTTGAGACCACTCACCACCTGAACTTGTGTATCTGTGCGAATGCCTGTTTCAATAATTACTTCCTGTGCTTTTCCATCTTTACAAATGAAAACTTTCTTTCCTTTTAAAATTGGGATAACAGCTTCAGTAGGAATCATCAATGCATTGTCGATCGTTCGTAATGGCAATTCAATTTTTGCGAAGGCCCCAGCAAACAATTCATTTTTAGAATTATCAGTGAGTGCTCTAATTTGCAGCGTTCGTGTAGCCTGATCAATTTTGGGTTCGATGGCATAGATGCGGGCTTTATATTGTTTGCTGTTTTCGGAAACAGTAAATGTGATATTATCATTCTGATTAAGGGTGCCTGCATATTTTTCAGGAACTGAGAAATCTATTTTTATAGGATTCACTTGTTGTATGGATGCGATACGGGTAGCCGTTGTGATGGTGCTTCCTTCACTTACATACTTTAATCCCATGATACCATTGAAAGGTGCTCTTAGTTCGGTTTTCGCAATTTGAGCTTTGATATAATCAATATCGGCTTTGATGGTATTAGTTAGGTTTAATGCAATATCGTATTCCTCCTGGCTAATTCCTTGTATATTGAGTAATTGCTTGAGTCGTGCTAATTTCTCATCGGCAATTTTCAATTGCAATTCCATTTTTCTGCGTTGTGCCTGAAAATCGGCATCATTTATTTTTAATAGCAAATCACCTTTGCGCACTGAACTTCCTTCATGAATGAATAGCCCAATAATCTTACCCGAAATTTCAGGAAGGAGCATCACTTCTTCATTGGCTAATAGTGTACCTGTGGCATAAACATTGTTTTGCAGCGCTTGTGGGGATACCACGTACATATTTACTGGGGCAGGAGGCAACTTCTGATTGGGACCACCCGCTGGAGCTGCTGGTGCTTTCGGCGTTAGGAAAAATATTTTAATAAGTGCGAAAGCACCTATGATAATTGCAATTGTGCTTATAACTTTTATAGTCTTCATTTGAGATTCTTTTTTACTTTTTTATAATTGATGATAACTCGGTCGGATGGCAGATTATCTAGATTTTCGGAGATTAAGCAAAGTGCTTTATTAAATTCGAGTGCTTTTGTTTTATTGAGTCCTTTGAGTGCTACTTTATTCAATTCATTAATTTTTTCATGCAGTTCGGGCATTATCAGATGGGCCTTGGGAGTGAGCTCAATCCAATAGGCACGGCGGTCGGCAGGATTATTGGTGCGCTTAATCAATTTCTTTTCCGATAGGTAATCGATAACACTCACCATAGAAGCTTTATCAATTTTTAAATTATCGGAGATAAATTGTTGTGTGCATGGATGTTCACTGTTTTCAATCAGTACCAATACCGAATAGTGCTTTTCAATTTCCAAGTGCTCGAGTTGTTTACTCAATGCACCATAATACATCTTTGTAAGAATTGCCAGATGGCGCCCCAATGGCATTTGTTGTTTAATTGAAGGTTTATTTGTCATAAACTTGAAGGCACCAAAGATATACTTTAAACTTCGAATAGTTTGAAGTGCAAACTATTATTTAATTGTAAAATTATTACAACAAAAAAAAGAGCCATCATTTATGATGGCTCTTTTCCTAATCTTAGAAATGATTACATATCATCGTGATTAGGATCTAAATCAATATCGTGCATATCAGAAGAGAAAGAATCAGTTTTAGGTTCTTCAGCTGCTGGTGTTTCAATCACAGGCATTTCGAAAATTGGCATTGGAGGTGCAATGTCCATGATGTCAACCGGTGGTGGAGCTATTGCTGGTGAAGGCTTTGGAGCTGCAGGCTTTTTAACCTTCGGTTTAGAAATTACTGGTTTAGCAATAACCTTCTTAGTCGCGATTTTTTTAGGTGCTGCTTTAGGAGCGACTTTTTTCGTAGCTGCTTTCTTAGTTGCAACTTTTTTAATTGCCTTCTTCGGAGCAACTTTTTTAGTAGCTACCTTTTTTGTTACCGCCTTCTTTGTTGCTTTTTTGGTTGCTGCTTTCTTAGGTGCAACTTTTTTAGTAGCTTTTTTCGGAGTAGCTTTTTTAGTCGCAACTTTTTTGGTTGCTTTCTTTGGAGTAGCTTTTTTGGTGGCTGCTTTTTTAGTAGCTACCTTTTTAGTTGCTGCTTTTTTGGTTGCTTTTTTAGCTATCGGTTTTTTGGTTGCTGCTTTTTTGGTGGCAACTTTTTTAGCTGCTTTTTTTGGTGCTGCTTTTTTCTTGGTGGTGCCTCCTTTCGCTTTCTTCTTTGCTACTTTACTTTTTGGTGCTGCCTTTTTTGTGGCCGCTTTTTTAGGTGGACTTTTTTTGGATTTTTTGGTAGCCATTTTAGAATGTCGTTAATGTGACAATACAATATTAAGTGATGTTATAAAACTATGCAAATTCTTTTTTGAAAATAATGAAATTTTTAAAACAATCCCTTTTCCCGAATTTCAAATTCGGGTGGATTTTCGATAGCGATTGAGTGAGGTTGGTTCGCTCTAGCAAGAAAATAATTTCTTACATTCGCAAGGATGTTAAAAAGAAGCCTTCGCTTTGCCTTGTTTTTTGCCGCCTTGGCCGGAATCATCCTGTATGGATCGTGCCGAAACCGCCATTTAGCCTCTAAAAACAAGAAAGGAAATGCGGATACCCTAGCCAATTTCCCATACTGGATAGGACTCATGGACAGTCCAGGGGTGAATTACGAATTTGCCGTAAATGCATTTAATAAGTATTGGGAGCATCGCGAAAGGCCTACCGAAGCCGATGGTGAAGGACAGGATATATATGGAAATAGGGAAAAAGACAAGGATAAAGGCACACATACTTCCATTCAATATGTTTACGAATACAAGCAATTTTTAAACTGGCAACAACGCAATAAAAATCTGGTGAAACCCGACGGAACGGTCATGACCCCAGAAGAATTACTCGAACAATGGCGCAAAATTCAAATAGATACAATCACCCGATGAAGAAATTCTACCTAATACTATTTCTTGTAATTTTTGTTTCAAATGTATTTGGACAAAATTATGCCACCTTTACACAAGCTGGGCCTGTAAAGTTCCCAGCCAACCCCAGCGTACAAACCACCGGAATGGGGCGAGTTTCACAAATGGTGTATCATCCAACCGATAGCAATATATTGTTTGCCGTAAGCGCGTCAGGAGGTGTTTTTAAAACATCAAATGAAGGGATTAGCTGGAGACCTATTAGCGATTTCCTACCTCAAACCTCATGTGCCTCATTAGCAATAAACCCATTAAAACCTAATGTTATGTTCTTAGGTACCGGAGATGCCAATTATAATGGAGGTGGCATGGGCGTATGGAAAACCAATGATGGTGGGAGTTCATGGAACCAAACCACCACCGGCTTAGGCAATAAATTGGTATCCTATATAGTATATAATCCCATTGATACGAATACACTAATCGCAGCATGCTCTGATGGAATTTATAAAAGTACCAATGCCGGCGCCTCTTGGGTAAAAAAAACAACAGTGAATGGTAGCTATCGTGCCTTAAACTATCGTCCCGCAAGCAATAATATTATTTATTCAGCTACCGATGCTTATTTCTACCGTTCCTATGATAATGGTGAAACATGGATTCAATCGACGCTAAATGCAAGTATAGCTTGTGCTGGAATTAAAATCGCTGTTTGTCCATCCGACACCTCCCGTTTGTATTGTATAGTTTGGAAAAATGGCGCAACCAGCCCATTTGGTGGGGTTTATAAATCCACCAATAACGGCACAAGCTTCACCCTTCAATCCGACACTCCCAATATTTTAGGGTACTCGGGAAATGGGACTAGCATGGACGGACAAGGTTCTTATAACCTTGGAATCATCGCTGATCCTACCAATGCGGATATCATATATTTAGCCGGAATCAACGTTTGGAAATCAACCAATCAAGGGCTGGCTTTTACCTTATCTTCTAGCTGGGGCTATGGTGTACATGCCGATAAGCATGGATTTATTTTCTCCCCATTTAACACCAATAAACTTTATATTTATCATGATGGTGGATTAGATCGTACTGTAAATGGGGGAAATACTTGGACTACTTTTGAAGATGGACTTAGCGCTTCCGAGTTTTATAGAATGGGTAGCAGCCCCCTCTATAATGATTATGTTATTGGCGGCCTACAGGACAATGGCCTAGATGTTGGAACCGATAAGAAATTTTCTACGGTAAGAGGTGGTGACTGGGGTGGTGATTTTGTGTTTGATGCATTCGATAGTAGTTTACTATATGAAAACGGAGGACTCAAAAGAAATATCATAAGTCATTCTACTAGCGGAATCAATGGTCAAGGCGGAATTTATGGTATCCAACCCAGAGACAGTAATACCTTATTTGAAATTACCACCCAAGTATTTCGCACGAAAAATTTAAGAGCCAACCCGAGCAGTAATGTGGCATGGTCACAAATTTCAAGCATGACTGGCAATACAGGTCCACGCTGCATTTCTTATTCAAAAGCATCGGCAGGTACCTTATATGTCGCATTCAATTCACAATCTTTTTATAGAAGCGATAACGCCAATGATGGGAGCCCTTCATTCTCCAAATTAACTGGCTTCCCATATAATAGCGGAGAACAAATACGCCAAATTGAGACCTATGATTTCGATTCCAATATAGTGTATGTACTCACCACCTCTTCTCGCATTTTACGCAGTAATGACAAGGGAGGAAGCTGGGTAAGTCTTAATCGTAATTTACCTGCAAATACCATCATTAAATTTTTACTCAACCAAAAGGTAACCGATTCCAGCATGTATGCCTGTACTGCCTTTGGGGTGTATTATCGCAATCGATTTATAAGCAACTGGGTGAATTTTTCTCAAGGATTACCTACGGTAGCGCAGATATCTGATATGGAAATTGTGAGTGATGCAACCATCAAAGGTCGATTACATATTTCAACCTATGGTCGAGGTATTTGGCAAACCGATTTATACAAAAGTGCCATCACTTTACCTGTTGCCGATTTCTCGGTTCAATCTTCATCATCACAACCTTGTTCTAATAGTATTATTGTCGTCGATAACTCAACCTGCTCACCCACTTCACGCAAATGGCAGGTTTCGCCAGCGACTGGTTGGGTTTATGTAAATGGTACTGATTCGTTTTCATCGCGAGCAGAAATTCGATTTAATACTGCTGGTATGTATTTTATTTCTCTCACTGTTTTCAACAATAAAGGTACTGATACCAAAACGGTGAATTATAATTACTCCACTTTAGCTACACCTCCAGGTTGCATAACCACTACCACAAATTTAGGTGGTTATACCATTGGTGTGTATCGCTTTGAGTTCAATACCATCAACAATGGGTCGGGAACGGGCAATACAAGTTATGAAGATTTTTCCTGCTCGGCAAATACCATTGTGAGGGCTGGAGCCACTTATACCGCTTGGGTTACCAATGGCAACGCTTATAATGAAAATGCTAAAATATATATCGACTATAATGGCAACGGTGTATTTACCGATGCCAACGAACTGGTAGGAACAATTACAAGCGGTCTTGGAAGAAGATCGTGTTCGGTAAGTATTTTATTGAACCCACCACAACTCAATAAGTTTCTTCGTATGCGTATTGTGAGTGACTATAACATGGTGAACGCCTCCTGTGGCACACTTAATTATGGGCAGAGTGAAGACTATGCCATCTGGATTGACAAAACGAAACCAACTGTTGCCATCAATATTCCCAAACCTACGGTAGGCAATAGCTTCAATGCCATATTCACCACCTCAGAAGTAGTCACGGGATTTGATGTAAGTGATATTAGCTTGAGTAATGCTACCTTAAGTAATTTCACACAAAACGATATCTATACTTATAGCGCACGAATCAATCCTATATCTAATGCAATGGTAATTGTTGGAATCAATGTCAATGGATTCAGCGATCTGGCTGGAAATACCAACAATGCATTTTCCGATTCAACCTTATTCTTCCTTGGCATAAAAACATTTACTTTCCTAGGTATCAGTGTGAAGGATACCATTACCCAAACTCTTGGAGGAGGAAGCATCACATGCTATGTTCCTTTTGGAACAGTGCTCGATTCCATAGCAGCAAGCTTCATTACCAACGACAGTGCCAATGCTTATATTGGAGCAACAGCACAGACAAGCACAATCACTAAAAACAATTTTAAAAATACCATCACTTATACTATAAAATCGGTGGATAATAGTTTAAGTAAAACGTATACAGTAAATGTGATTGTCAATAAAAACATGGAATGTAAATTACTCACTTATAGGATACTTAGCCCATTGGCAAATGGTAATATTACACATACAGCTGCCGGAGGAACGGTAGATATCGCCTTGCCATTTGGATCTACCTTACTCAACCTAACCTCCCTATTCACTGTAAGCGATAGTGCCAAAGCCTATATTGGAAGTGCATTACAAAACAGTGGTACTTCAGTAAATAACTTTACTACCACCGTAACGTATATCATTATCGCACAAGATACGAACTACAAAAAAACATATAATATCAATATCAGCTTTGGAAAAAGTAAATCGTGCGACCTACTCACCTATGCATTTCAAAACCCCGCTTTTACTGGTACAATAACTCCGAATGCTACAGGCGGAAACGTTTCACTTACGGTACCATTTGGAACTTCACTCAATAGCATAAAAGCACTTTTCACGATTAGCGATAGTGCTAAAATTTATATTGGAACTGTTACTCAAGTTAGCGGGGTTACAAGTAATAATTTTAGTACCACCATCGCATATAAAATCATTGCACAAGATACAGCCTATTCAAAAATTTATTTGGTGAGTGTTACGGTGGCTGCAAATACTGCATCCGATTTACTGACCTACGATATTGTCGCACCTGCAAGCACAGGCACTATCACAATTACTGCTACTGGAGGTTTTGTTGATATCACCGTGCCATTCGCAACCAATATCACGAACCTTATTGCGCAATTCACTATAAGTAGTCAAGCGACTGCCATTATCAATAATTTTACACAACAGCCTGGTGTTACTGCAAACAATTTTTCAGATACTGTTTTATTGGTAGTTAAATCTCAAGATGGTTTGCATTCTAAATTTTATAAAATAACGGTACATATCACTCCCAATGCCCAGTGTGATTTGTTGACTTATAAATTCAATACGCCGAATAGTATTGGCATAATTACTCCTTCATTTAATGGAGGTAGTGTGGCGCTAATGGTTCCATTTAGCACCAACTTAACCAATTTGGTTGCGGATTTTACCATGTCCGATTTGGCAAGTGCCACTGTAAATTCTATTGTGCAGGTTCGTAATGGATCGACCAATGATTTTACCAATCCGGTAAATTATTTGATCAAGGCACAAAATTTAATCAATACTAAAACCTATGTAGTAATTGTTACAAGAGCCACTGGTATTGATGCTTTGGAGCGAAATGGAAATTGGATTGTATTTCCTAACCCAGCCCGGAATTTATTAAACTTAGAAAATCTTCAAAGTACTATAAATGATATCGATTATAATATCATTGATGTAACTGGCCGGGTAGTTTTGCTAGGATCTGTTAAGGAGAAGAAGGCTACAATTGATATTTCCGGACTAGCTGTTGGTGTTTATTCAATTCAAATTTTCACCGAACAAGGTACCGCTAAAATTAGTTTTGTAAAGAATTAGTGAACCAGAGGAATCTCCACATTAATATGGGTGCCTCTACCTATTGCCGAATCGATATTCACGGTTCCATTAAGATAGTCTACACGAGTCTTAATATTTTTCAATCCGATGCCTTCAAATTGATCTCTCAAATTGGCATCAAATCCTTTACCATTATCTTCAATGGTTGCCGATATTTCCTTGGCATCACCAAGGAGTTGAATATCTAATATACTCGCTTCGCTATGCTTAATTACATTGTTCACACATTCCTGAATCACTCGATAGAGCACAATTTCAATGGCCTCATCGAGTCGTTCGGTTAAGCCATGAATATGTAAGTTTACTTTTAATTTTGGCGTATTAATTTTATTTACAAACTCGCGAACAGCCGATGCTAAGCCACTTTTAAGCAATACATTGGGCATCATCTGATGTGAAATGGTACGCACTTCTTTGCAGCATTCGTCGATAATATCCTGGGTACGATTAAAAAACACTGATTGATCTTGACGTTGAAATTGCAACTCCTCACTCAGTGCACTCATATTCATTTTTGCAGCACTCAGCATTTGTCCAATGCCATCGTGCAAGTCGCCTGCAATTCGTTTGCGTTCGCGTTCCTCTGCATCAATCACCGACTTGGCTGTTTGCTCTTTCTGCATCGCTTTGGTAGCAAAAATTTCGGACTCCTTTTTTAATTTATAGCGGTTGTATAATAAAAAGCCAAGCAATGAAATAACAACAACCAGACCGAATCCCAATATGATGAAAAAATTCTTTCGACGTAACTCCAAATCTTTCAACGCATTTTCCTTATTCGCCAATGCCAGTTTTTGTTCCTTCTTATCGGTTTCAAATTTGGCTTTCAGTTCTTCCATCTGATTAAGCCTTTCGTTATTATATAAAGAATCCTTAATTTCTTGAAATAAGTTATAATATTCTAAAGCGTCTTTATAGTTTCCAGTTTGCTGATAAATATTTGCTACTTGCTCGTAATTGTATTGTAAAATATCCTGAAAATGAATTTGTCGTGCAATATCAATACTTTGTTTGAATGACGATACAGCTTTCGAATAATCGCCTTTCAATGAATAGCATTCTCCAAGAGAAGTATAGCTCTGACAAATGGTGAATTTATCGTCGAGTTTGAGTCTAATTTCTAACGATTTGTTCAATACTTCCAATGACTTCTTATATTCTTTTTGCATAGAATAAATTCCTCCAATATTGCAAAGTGAGTAGGAAATACCCAATTCAGCATTGGGCAATGTTTCATACAATTCTTTAGAACGTGTATACCAAATCAAGGCACTATCTAGGTTATTGGTTGTTTCATAAATAATACCCATGTTATTATATGCATTGGCCACTCCGCCTAAATCGCTGTTACTATTGAATAAATCGATGGCATCATTCAAATAAATCTTGGAGAGATTGAGGTCGTTGTTCTTTCTTAATAAAACACTGAGTTCAAGGTAAACATTGGCAGCCCCACTTTTATCATTTTGGGTTTCGAAGATCTTCACCGCATTGAGGTAATTCTTAAGTGCAATATCATGATTTCCATTGATATAATAAGTAACTCCTATTTGTTTATAAAACGCCGCCGCTTTGAGTGGAAGATTATGATCAAGGGCTATTTTAAGTCCTTCAGATCCATAGTAGATGCTCTTCTCGAAATCGAAGGAACTATAATATTCGCTTAGCTTCTGGCAAACATTCGCATGGGTGGTATCGGGTAACTTTGTTTCTAATAAGGTCTGCAATGAATCGGGCAGGGAGATTGCCTTTGCATTCATTACAAAAATGACACTTAAGAAAAATATTAAATGGTGGCGTTTCATTAGAACACAAAGGAATGTAAAACTATCAGGATTAAAAATACCTTTAATGGGGTATTGAAGTAAAAAACAATCGCATTAAAATATGGGTTTGAATTGTTCGAATCCTTGTTGGCAATTTTTACAATAATGAATAGAACGGCACAAAGTGGCTCCAAACGGGCTTTCAAAGGTAGTGTTGCGGCTTCCACAAAACGGGCAGGCAATATCGCTCAACACTTCCAGTTCAATATATCCAGCATGCTTGGGTGGAGGCGCCAATCCGTGTTTTAACAAAGCTTCCCTGCCTCGTTCACTAATCATATTAGAATTCCAGGGGGTATCGAAATTTGTTTTAACACTCACATTTTCCACAGGCATTTTTTCAATGCGTTCACGTACTTGTGTTTCCAAAATTTTCAAAGCCGGACAACCACTAAAAGTAGGTGTCATGATTATCTCCACACTATTGGGCGTAATACTAATCTTGGTGATGATACCCAAATCTACCACGGAGATGGTAGGAATCTCTGGGTCTTTCACCTCATGCAAGGCTTCGATAATTTCTTCTTGACTAATCATTGAGAATGGCTTTATTATTTGGCTTGCCAGATGTTTTTTAATTCCAAATTGATGGCGCTACCAAAAAAAACAGAGGTCGTTTTTTCAAAAGAGTCGGTATAGTCGCTCACATAGTATTTGTCGGGGGCCATTCTTTTTTCGGAGAGTAATCCTTCTTTTTCGAGGATCGCTTTTACCTTGTTGGCAACAATGGTTGTGGAATCAATTACTTTGATGCTTGGTTTATAAAATGCTTTTATCTCTTCCTTTATTAATGGGTAGTGCGTACACCCTAAAATGAGTGCATCGATATTTTTTAACTCCGGTTGTGCCAAGTAGCTATAAATAATTTCATGACTGATTTTGTCATTATAAAATCCTTCTTCAATCATGGGTGCCAATAGTGGGGTAGCAAGCGCTGAATATTCAAGAGAGGCTTTCCTGCGAGTAAGTTTTTCTTGATATATTCCTGAGGCAATGGTGGTTTTGGTAGCAATGATTCCAACGCGTTTAATCTGTTCGTCAGCAATTACTTCCTCGATAATAGGATCGATTACATTGATTACTGGTATGATGTTTTTAAAAGCATCTCTCAGGTATTCGTAGGCAGCTGCCGATGCTGTATTGCAAGCAATGACAATACATTTACATTGCTCATTTTTTAGCAAGTAATTCGTAATTTGTTCGGCATAAAATCGAATCGAATCCTTCGACTTGTCGCCATAAGGCATATGGGCTGTATCACCGAAATAAATCAATGTCTCGTTGGGCATGGCCTCCGATATAGCATGGGCTACCGTGAGTCCGCCAATGCCCGAATCAAAAATACCAATGGGTTGGGAATTCATTAATGAAACAAAAGTACAATATTAACGTCTTCAATAAAAATTCATTCTCTCTCAATAAGCATTTGGGTATTTGTTATTGCACCAAAATTCTCATCACAACATCATGAATCTGTATCAGGTAAATTCCTGAAGTTAAGTCAGAAATATCCAGTCTCGTTTTTTCGCTCCCTTAAAACTCCAAATAACTTGTCCATAGCTACCGATATCCATCCTACACATATGTATTTGAATGATGGCACCTATACCGTTATTCTCAAGGCAACATCCAATTTGGGATGTATTGATACCATCTCCAAAACCAGCATCGTACATGTTATGCCAGGTTACTTCTTACATGCTGATGACACTGCAGTGTGTATTGGAACTCCCATCACATTCGGTAGCCAATTGCATCCTCTTATTGATAGTTGTGAATGGGATTTTGGTGATGGAACCAAGGACAAGCGTGTATTTTTAACTCATACAGTTAGCCTAGTGACTATGCCGTGGGATTAAAGGCATATACACATTATTGTAAAGACACGATTCGTTATTTCAATATTCACGTTTATACGTTTCCATAATTTAAACTACGCAACGATACCACCATTTGTTCTCCCAATGAATTGGGAATTTCTGATAATCAAAATTATGTTCTAACAACGCATCAATGGAATACTGGTGAAACGGGAGCGTCCATCACCATTAATAAAACAGGAGTCCATATTTGTACTGCCACCCGCAATGAATGCCGTTATACAGATACTATTGTAATAAATAAAGCTTGTCCTGAATATTTACCCAATGCCTTCTCTCCAAATAAGGATGGGATCAATGATTGATTCTTATTTACCTCGCAACGACCTTATGATTTAGAAGGCGATTATATGTTGAGAATTTACAATCGTTGGGGGCAACTCATTTTCGAAACCCATGATCCAACGGTTGATGGCTATGATGGCATGAGTAATAGGGAAGCCGTGCCAGAAGGCATGTATATTTATACCTTGGATGCCCTATTCTATGATGTACGAATGAAGCATTTCAAAGGTACGATTCAGGTAATTCGCTAATCGATTTGTAGTCATTTTTTCGCATTTCCATTTATTAAATACGTATTAGATCTAGAGGCATGACCGCAATCATCTTCTTCTCTGATGCCAATCATATTCTTCTGTAACCTATGTGACACACCACCCTATTTTCTTGTCGGAACTTTGTGCCATGTTAGAGACCAAATAACTAACAGCCAATGAAAAATCTAATAATCTTAGGCGGCGGTACAGCCGGCACCATGATGGCAAATCACTTGAACCATCACCTTAAAAATCCCGATTGGTTAATCTCAATAATCGACGAAAAAGAAGAACACCATTACCAACCTGGCTATCTTTTCCTTCCATTCGATATTTATACCCCGGAAGATATTATTAAAACCATCGATGAATTCATTCCCAAAGGTGTGCATCTGATTCGTCAAAAAATTGACCGTATCGATGCCGATGGCAATAAGGTAATGCTACAAAACGGTGCAGTAATGCCTTATGATGTGCTCATCGTCGCTACTGGGGCGAAAATTGCGCCGGAAGAAACCGAAGGGATGCAAGGTGCGGAATGGCAAAAATCGGTTTTCGATTTCTACTCATTCGAAGGCTCTTTGGCCTTACGCAATAAATTGCGCGATTGGAAAGGTGGCAAACTTGTGGTTCATATTACCGAAATGCCTATCAAATGTCCAGTAGCACCTCTAGAGTTTGCGTTCTTGGCCGACTCCTTCTTCAAGCACAAGCACATGCGCGATAAAGTAGAGATTACCTATGTAAC
>CANLPK010000010.1 GCA_947492885.1 Bacteroidota bacterium | reverse complement strand
TTAAAATATGCTGTGTTTTATAATAAGTTAAAGTGATATCGCAGTTGATGCAATGGGGTGTCCAGCCACAGTTGGTACATTCGGTGATGGGAACATACCCTTTACGATTTTGAAAAAGAATTACTTGTTCCTTCCTCAAATAAGCTTGCTGTACTTTCTCCAGTAAGGTGGGCGTGAAATCGTAACTCAATGTTTTATCGCGTTGTCCCTGACTTACATCGGCTAAAATAATTTCTGGCATCTGCATCCCTGCATAGCGTTCCATCATTTCTACCAGTCCGTACTTTTGCTGATGGGTATTATAATAGCTTTCAATACTTGGCGTGGCTGTACCTAAAAGCACTTTGGCACCATGCATGCCTGCCAGAATAATCGCTGCATCACGTGCATGGTAACGTGGAGAAGGATCCATCTGCTTATAGCTTTGATCATGCTCCTCATCAACAATGACCAAACCTAAATTTTGAAATGGCAGGAATACCGAACTGCGGGTGCCAATGATAATTCGGAATTTCTCTTGACGAATTTTATTCCATATTTCTACCCTTTCGAAATCACTAAATTTATAATGCCAAACACAAACACTCGTTCCAAAAAACTTGGTGATGCGCTGAATTATTTGTGAAGTGAGCGCCACTTCGGGCAAGAGATAAAGGACTTGTTTGCCCGCCTCCATGGCGGCTTCTATGAGCTTACTATACACTACCGTTTTTCCACTGCTCGTTACCCCATGTAGCAATACCACCTCTTTCGTTTCGAAATGTTTATTAATTGAATTATATGCAATTTCTTGGGTAGAGGTCAAATTGATGGGCTCTGTCTCCTTCTGATCATAAGAAATTCGATCAATTTCAATTTCGTAGAGTTCGAGTACTTTCTTATTTATCAAAGTATTTAAGGAGCTCTCACTCGACTTAGATGCCAGCAGCAACGCTTTCTTGGGAATATTCTCCTGACCTCTGAACGCTGACATCATCGTCATCACCACTTCGAGTTGCTTAGGCCATTTTTCAAGTTTATTGAAGAGATCATGCAATGCTGGCTCGTTATTTCTATAGGCCTCCGCAAAACGAATACACGATTGTCTTTTCGCCTTATAGGTTTCGTTCAATTGTTCGCGAATGAGTACAATCCCTTTCTCGTAAACCGATTTAATAATTGGAATTACACTTTTGATACGCAGCAATTCACTTACCTGTTGAATGGTAATTTCCTTATGTATCTCCAGCGCTTCAATAATCAGATATTCCTTATCGTCGAGGTCGCCATATTCGAAGGAGGCTTCCGGATTCAGATAGATTTTTGATTCACTCTCCAGTTTCAATCCACCTGGTAAAGCAGCATCCATAATCTCACCCAAATTGCAGAGATAATATTCCTCCATCCATTTCCAATGACGAAGCTGTAACTCAGTAACCACAGGCGTTTCATCAATGATATCTTGAATGTATTTGGCTGTATACTCTTTTGGAGGAATGGCATGAATGGCAACGATAAGTGCCGCATACACCTTGCGACTCCCAAATTGCACCACCACCCTTTTACCTATTTCCACCTGGTCGTTCATGGTGAAGGGCACCCGATATGTATAGGCTTTGGGCAAGTAAAGTGGTAAAATCACATCCACAAAAAACGTAGCACGTTCTCCTGATTCAAACTCTAATTGAGGATTGGGATGGGTCACCTGCGCTGCTATTTTGTGGGTTATAAATTCGTATTAAAAATATCCGACCTATGGAATGAAGGTGCGGTGAGTACACATGCGAAGTAAATTAATAATTATTATAACGATAAAAATAATTCTCCAGGGGTTGATATCGTAATTGGAGCCTTTTGCACTTTCACGTTGGGCCTTTTGAAAATCACGTGCCCTTTGTTGCTGACGCATGTACTCTTCGTACTGTGCCTTTTGATACTGCTGATATTGCGTTTGTTGCTGATTTTTGAATTGCTGCTGACGCTGATAGTGCGGGTTTCGAAGTTTCTCATCATAGATGAGTTTATTCTCTTCGTCACTCAAAATATCGTAGGCGCCATTGATTTCCTTGAATTTTTCTTCCGCACTTTTATTTCCCGGGTTCATATCGGGATGATATTTTTTCGCCAAATTGCGATATGCCGTTTTTATTTCTGATGCAGCCGAAAAACGTGGTATTTGAAGCACCGCATAATAATCTTTATTCCAATCGATAGCCAAGTGTGAATTGTGTTTTTTTAAGGGCTGCAAAGTTAGGGCGAAGGAGTTGAAATACAAACCTTCTATAATTAAATAAAACACAAATTGAAATATTGAAGCACCAACCTTATCTCAAAAATAAAAATCGAGCTACATGAATGGGGTAATTGTCATTTTTTCTTCATCATTAGAAAGGCAAATTAATAACTCATATAATTAAACGTATATTTGCGAGAAGTGGTTTAAACCACTGACTTACGATAGCAAATGAAATTCATTTTCAAAAAACTAAACGATACAATTAGCGCAAATTGGGCCATTGGACTATTTGCATCTTTGTTTCTAATAGTGCCAAACAAAGGTTATTCACAGATAAGTTTCCCTCAAGGAAATACCTTGAATTTGACAACTTCCAGCGACTATGTTTATCTCGAAACCCGCATACTTTTTAATACTGGCAAATACAAATCGGAAGATTATTGTTGGAATAAAATATCCGATTCGTTGGATACACGTTGGACAGTAAGCTCTTGTTTTAATGGTGATTGCAAAAATGATTTACTTCAAATGGGATGCTTTATCAAGGATTATGGATTGAATGATTCATCATGTTTCATCGCATTTCATGTAGGTTCTAATTTATACGAAGGCAAATCGGTTATTAAATATAGCGTTTATAATAAAAATTTGCTAACTGATAATGCCGAATTGATTTTCAATATCACTTATAGCAATGCGGCTGGGATCAAGGTGAATGAGGCATCTTCAGCGCTGCACGTATTTCCGAATCCTGCTTCAACAAAATTAGCGATAAGCACTTCTCAAACATTACACAATATTAATTTCACCATTTGTAACCAGATGGGGGAAATTATTTCCAATACGCAATTAAATAATTTTCAGGATGAGGTGCTTGATATTTCAAGTTATCCTACTGGAATTTATCAGATTATGATTGCGGATGCCAGCGGCAAAGAATACCGTTACCGCTTCGTTAAATTATAATTTTCATTCGGCGATATTGGCCACTTTCTCCACCGTCAATCCTTGCACAATGATGGAGAACAATACAATGCAATAGGTGATAAAAACCAGAATCCCATTCATTGCAGGAGCTTGAATGGAGAGTGCCATCGCCAAGGAGAGTCCGCCACGCAACCCACTCCATACCAATATCCATTGCTCCCGAGAAGACGCTTTGATTTGTTTCTTGAAAATATTGCTTAAAGCGCCCACAGTGAGTGCGCGCGATAGGAGCACCAGAATAATCATCAATCCCGAAAGCACCAGCATCTCCCAGCTAAAACTAAGTGTGGTTAATCTCAAGCCTATCAACAAGAATAAAATGGAGTTCAAACCAATATCTACCAGTTCCCAAAATTTATCCATATAAGTGTGTGTGGTGGTACTCATCGCTTCCATACGAATACGTTCTCCACCTATAATTAATCCGGCTACCACCATGGCCAGTGGCCCCGATATATGCAAGAAATCGGCAATAAAATATCCACCCATCACCAATGCCAGTGTAATCATTATTTCGGTTTGGTAATCGTCAATCGATTTCAATACAACATAAGCTAAATAGCCTATAACAACACCCAAAGCTAAGCCACCAATTGCTTCCTGTAAGAAGAGTATCAAGGTACTTCCAATAGTAACCGCCCCACTCCCCTGTTCAATCATCGTAGAGATGGTTATGAAAATCACAATTCCTATACCATCATTAAACAGCGATTCACCAATGATATTTGTTTTGATACGTTCCTGAATTTTTGCATTAGAAATAATGCCTAAAACAGCAATGGGATCGGTTGGAGAAATGAGTGCGCCAAAGAGCATACAATAAATTGGAGAAATTTCAATCCCAAGAAAACCCGACAAAAAAAACAAGAACCCACCAATAAGAAAAGTGGAGAGTATTGTTCCCAATAAAGCCAAGATAGTGACGGAACGAATTTCCTTTAGAATGGCCGCTGCATTGGTATGAAATGCCCCGGCAAATAACATAAAGCAAAGCATCACATTCAATAGCACCTTACTAAAATCAACCTGTTGTATATCGTCGAGAATGTGTTGAATGACGCCCCAGTGAAAAATGGTGGCTCCTATCCAAAATGCGATGGATGTAAATAAGGATAAAACCAACAACCCAATGATATGGGGTAATTTTAGAAACTTTGAATTTATATAGCCCAGCGAAGCACATAAACCAATAAGAAGGGCTATGATTTTAAAAATTTCCATATGTTGATTAAAAGACGCATCAAATTACGTCAATTATTCGGAAAAGAAGTTATTTTGCACCCGAAATTCAGTTATTAAATAAAAACCAATCCTATGAGTATTATCCTACCATTCAAAAACAAGCTTCGTCAGTTTTTAATTGACTATAAAATCGATTTAACTAAAAATTTAGAATACGATCGATTGACCAATGTTATTCTCAAAACAGTATTAAAATCGGATACCCAAACCATTGATGTGGGATGTCATAAAGGAGAGATCCTCGATTTAATTTTGAAGTATGCGCCCCAAGGGCATCACTATGCTTTTGAACCTTTACCCGATTTCTATAAAAATTTAGTTGAGAAATATTCGAATCAAAAGAATGTCTCCATTTATAATAATGCATTAAGCAATGCCAATGGAGAAACAGAGTTTACTTTTGTAAAAAACAATCCTGCCTATAGTGGTTTTATTGAACGCGACTATGATAATAAGGAAGTACAGATTGAAAAAATCAAAGTACAGAAGGCAGTACTTGATGAAATAATTCCGAAAGACGCCAATATTGGATTGATGAAGATCGATGTGGAAGGCGCCGAATTACAAGTGCTTGAAGGATCGGTAGAAACTTTGAAGCGCTGCAAACCCATTATTGTTTTCGAACATGGTATGGGGGCCAGTGATTTTTATGGCACCTTACCGAAAGATATTTTCAACATATTACATGATAGCTGTGGTTATCAAATTTATACTTTGAAGAGTTTTACAGGCAAAAAAAATCCACTTACTTACGAAGAGTTCAACGCCAAATTCTTCTCTCGTAAAGATTATTATTTCGTAGCATCACACTAATACGATTGAATTCAAAGCATTCGCTCGCAGCACTCATGGCACTTACAGAGGTGCAGGAATTTATGGTGATGCATGCCCATGATTCACCATCAGAACTCACCCTAAAATACCGTAAAAAATTACCTTTCGATATTGGTGCTGTTGCTTTGCAAATTGGACTTAGAAAGAAAGCCCTAAAAAAAATACCTGCGTTCATTAATTCAAAAACGGTATTGCTGCCCAAGCTCTATGAGCAATGTACCCAGGAGGAGGTGGCGAAGTACAAAGCAACATTAATTAAAGGAACTTCATTACTCGATGCGACTGCTGGGTTGGGAGTCGACTCCTATTATATCGGACAATTGTTCAAGCAACGCACTTGCATTGAAGCCAATGCGGAACATGCGCAATTATTAAAACATAATTATGAGGCATTAAATTTTGAGGCCGAAATAATTCATACGTCCCTTGAAGAATTTTTAGCGAACGACCAGCGAGTATTCGATACCATATATATTGACCCCGACCGCCGGCCAGAGTTCAATAGAAAAGTTTTTGAAATTGACGAATGCACTCCCAATGTGCTAGAACTAAAAGATCAATTGCTTTCGAGATGTCAATCGTGCTGGATCAAACTCTCACCCATGGTGGATATTCATCAGGTGGTAACCAGTTTTTTTTCGAATATTAGTCAACTTATATGTATTGCCTATGGCAATGAGATGAAAGAAATTCTCATTCAACTCAAGCCAGGCAATCAAGTCATTCGATATGAGGCAGTGAATATCACCAATGAAGGCATTACCCATTTTCAATCGAACAAAAACGATGTAAAACCTTTGTTGTCCTTACCCGGAAAATTCTTTTTCGAACCCAATGTGGCCATGATTAAGAGCAAGCTATGTATGGAGTATTCGCATGAAAAGCAATTGAAGGTATTGTATCCCAATGGATATTTTTTCACAACCGATGCATACAAGCCCGATTTGCAAGGGCGACTTTTCGAAATTATTGAACATGGTCAGTACAAGAAAGAGCTCTTGAATGCCATCATTAAAAAACATCAAATTAAAAAAGCCAATATCGCTTGCCGTAATTTCTTTTGGAAACCCGAAGAGGTAAAGCAACAGTTTAAATTACATGATGGAGGCGAATGGTACCTGTTTTGTTATGCCGATGCAGAGAAAAAACCTCAAACAATTTGGGCGAAAAAAATAGTTGACGGCGCCTTGTAACCCAACCATCAATTCGTATTCCTCATACCGCAATTCCTTTTCCCATCCCTGTGGATTTAAGAACATTTTATTTTAAAGATTAATATCTTATTTTCACGCATTATAATGGAGTCGGTTAAAGTTATAAATTTAAAAAAGATTTTTGGTGAGCAAATCGCTGTAAACTCCATCAACTTCACGATTGGAGAAGGCGAGATTGTTGGCTTCCTGGGCCCTAATGGTGCAGGAAAATCAACTACCATGAAAATGCTCACTGGTTTCCTTCCTCCTTCTGCCGGAGAGAGCTGGGTTACTGGTTTTAATGTGGAGAAGAACCCACTGGAAGTAAAAAGAAATATTGGTTACCTGCCAGAACACAATCCGCTGTACCTGGATGTATATGTAAAAGAGTACTTGCTCTTTTGTGCAGGCATCTTCAAACTCGACAAGAAAGAGGAGCGAGTAAAAAATATCATCGACCGGGTAGGCCTGACTCCCGAATACAAGAAAAAAATCGGACAACTTTCCAAAGGGTACCGGCAGCGAGTGGGATTGGCGCAAGCACTCATACACGACCCCAAGGTGCTGGTACTCGACGAACCTACCTCTGGACTCGATCCCAACCAAATTGTAGAAATAAGAAATGTGATAAAAGAGTTTGGGAAAGATAAAACGGTGATTCTTTCTACGCATATAATGCAAGAGGTGCAGGCGCTTTGTGATAAAGTGATCATCATTAATAAAGGAGTGATTGTGGCGAATGATAATGTCCAGAACTTGCAAAACACTTCAAAAACAAAGACCATCATTGTGGTGCAGTTGAGTAAAGAAATTGAACTAAATATCTTTAGAGCTGTGCAAGGGGTTTTGCAAGCGAAACGTATTGCAGCCAATAAATATGAACTGGAATGCACTTCGGATATTCGCGAACAGCTCTTCTTCGCTGTGGCACCCACAGGTTCGGCCATCATCAATATGCAGCTCGAACAACAAAGTCTGGAAGAAATTTTCAAAATATTAACCAATCCTAATCTGAAAGTATGATAGCAGTTTTTCTAAAAGAGATACGTGGGTTTTTCAGTTCACTGATTGCTTATATCGTTATCATTGTTTTTTTAATCATTATCGGGTTACTTACTTGGGTATTTAAAAACAATACGTTTGAATCGGGTTATAGTAATTTAGATATTTTATTTTTCTGGTCACCATCGGTTTTAATATTCCTAATTAGTGCCATTACCATGCGCAGTTTCAGTGAAGAGAAAAAATCGGGTACCCTCGAAATTTTAATCACCAAGCCACTCACCGATTTTCAAATTGTACTTGGAAAATATTTCGCAGGATTGGTGCTGGTGTTTTTGGCCTTACTTCCTACACTCATTTATTTTTTCACAGTCTACCAATTGGGCGACCCTGTTGGAAATATTGATACAGGTGCCACCTGGGGCTCTTATATGGGATTGCTTTGGCTGGGAAGCATCTATGTAAGTATCGGCTTGTTCTCTTCGGCACTTACCGACAATACCATTGTGGCTTTTATTCTCAGCTTCTTCTTATGCCTTATCATGTATATCGCCTTCGACTTGCTAAGTGGGGTGAGTTGGTTCAGTGGAATCGACTACTATGTGCAATGGCTTGGAATTAATTCACATTATCAGTCAATCAGCCGCGGTGTACTTGATACCCGCGATTTATTATACTTTATAAGTACTACCGTTTTATTTTTATGGCTCACCAAAACAAAATTAGAGAGTCGTAAATGGTAATTAATAGCATCGAAAAATAGTCATCGTTATCTTGAAAAAGCGCAATCAAAAATATACTTCCGGAATCGAGCTACTGCTCTTGCTCGCCGTTTTGGTGGTGATCAACTGGCTGAGTACTTTTTTATATTATCGTTTAGACCTTACACAGGAGAAGCGATTCACGCTCTCTAAAACTACGGCACATTTGGCCGAGCGACTCGACGACCAACTCACCGTGAAAATTTATTTAGATGGAAACTTACCTGCGAATTATAAACGACTGAGGATTGCGATAGCCGATTATTTAAATGAACTTAATCAATATGCAAAGATTCAGGTGAGCTATTCTTTCACCGACCCCATCGATGGATTAGATGAAAAAGCCAAACGCGATGTGGTAGATCAGTTTTTGAGTAAGGGGCTCTCTCCAAAAAACGTCAAGGTTCAAGGTGATAATCAATTGGCTTACCAAGTATTATTTCCATGTGCTTCATTTTATTATAAAGGGAAAGAGATTCCAGTGAATTTCATGCGCAATACGCAATTCGATGATGAGAACGAAAACTCTACAGATATTAACGGTGCGGTAGAGAATATCGAATTCGAATTGTGTAACGTACTTAGAAAATGTACCACGTCTCAAAAGAAAAAGCTTGCATTCCTAATAGGGCATGGCGAATTGGGGAAATATGAAACAGGTGATATTATGAGTGAGCTTTCCGATTTCTACGATGTAGAGCGATTGGATATGACAGCGCAAACATTGCAGCGATTAAAAGAATATGCAGGAGTTGTGGTTGCGCGACCTACTCGTAAATTTAGTGAGTACGATAAGTACAAACTCGATCAGTATGTAATGGGTGGCGGTAAAATATTATGGTTTATCGACCCAATGATAGCCGATATGGATAGTACCCGTAACGATAAATTATCGTTCACTTCCATTCCTTATGAACTGAATTTAGAAGATCAGCTCTTTAAATATGGTGTACGAATTAATAATGATCTAATTGAAGATTTAAGTTGTAACGTTACTCCGATACTAGCCAATACTGGAACCGGAAAAGGCAATAGAACCTTGGTAAACTGGGTATTCTATCCACTTATAGGTACCAATTCCAATCATCCCATCGTAAAAAACTTGGATTTGGTTTGGGGTAAATTTGCGAGTAGCATTGACGTCACATCAAACACAAGAAATACAAAAACGGTATTATTACAATCCTCGCCTCGTTCGAGAGTATTGCCCTCCCCTGCTTTCGTGGATTTGAAAATGCTCAATGAAAAAACGGTAGTGAGCTCATTCAACCATCCTGATAATGCGGTGGCGGTGCTTTTAGAAGGCGGATTTGAGTCGGTATTTGCCAATCGTAAAATAAAAGATACGGTGAGTAACGAATTGCAATTCATAGAACGCATCGATCAAAACAAAATGATTGTGGTAAGTGATGGAGATATCATCCGAAATCATTTCAGCAGAAGCAATGGACAGGTATATCCTTTGGGTTATGATGGGTATAGCGGACAAACTTTTGGGAATAAGAAATTCGTTTTGAATTGTGTTGACTATTTATGTGATGATAGTGGAATTTTAGAGCTACGTAACCGAGAAATTGCATTGCGCCTCTTAAATAAAGACAAGGTAAAAGACGAGCGTACCCAATGGCAACTAATCAATATTGTTGTTCCAATTTTAATTGTTATCATCTTCGGATTTATAAATAACACGGTACGCAGAAGAAAATATACCAGCTAAGAATTTCATAAATGATTAGATTCTAATCTAGTTATGATAATAATCAAATCTGCCTACTAATATTCACCTTATCTTTGCCCTATGGAACTCGACAATATTGAAGAATTTAATGCTATCCCTCAGATAAAAGAAAAACTGCATGAATATGGTATTGCCAAATCGTTCCCTGAAGGCTCCGTAATCCTGCAAGAAAATGCGTACATCGGCGCCATTCCCATTGTTACACAAGGTAGCATTCGAGTAATGCGCACTGACGATGATGGTCGTGAACTCCTATTATATTATATCAAAGCGGGTGAAAGTTGTATCATGTCGTTTTTAGGTGGCATACATAACGATACAAGCAAAGTAAAAGCCATTGCCGAAGAAGATACCCAGATTCTATTTATCCCTATTGAAAAAGTGAGTCTACTCATTCGCGAATATCCACAATGGCTCGATTATATTTTCCGACTCTATCATAAACGATTTGAAGAATTATTAGAAGTAGTGAATGCGGTGGCCTTCAAAAAAATGGATGAACGCTTGTACGACTTCATCAAAAAGAAAAGCAGTCTTTCTCATAGCCCCATCTTACATGTAACCCACGAACAACTGGCCAACGAGCTGGGAACTGCACGTGTGGTTGTTTCCCGATTACTCAAACAAATGGAAGATGAAGGTTTGGTTAAATTGGGAAGAAATAAGATTTCACTTATAGGCGCTTAGTCCAATCCACTTATTTTTATTTAAGCATTAAATAGGGCGTCAAAGTCCGGCACTTTTGAAAAACTGATATATATCAGTTTTTGTCTTCAAACCCTTAAAACTCTTGATTATTAAGGCTTTAGATGTAAAAAAATAATTAAAGATATAAATGTCTTTTTATTCGATAACACTATATTTGCATCAAACCGAATTAGAATGAAACTCGAACAAATTTACACAGGATGTTTAGCACATGCTGCATATTATCTAGAAAGCAATGGAGAAGCGGCCATTTTTGACCCACTTCGTGAGGTGCAACCTTATTTGGATTTAGCAGCTACAAACAAGTCGTCAATTAAATATGTTTTTGAAACTCATTTTCATGCCGATTTTGTGAGTGGACATTTGGATTTGGCCGCCAAAACGGGAGCCAAAATTGTATATGGCCCCACAGCCAAGCCAGCCTTCGATGCCATCGTGGCGGTTGATGGAGAATTATTCAAAGTAGGTGATTGTTTTGTAAAGGCGATTCATACCCCTGGGCATACCCTGGAGAGTACTACCTATTTACTCATCGACGAAAATGGAGGGGAGCACGGAATTATTTCGGGCGATACCTTATTTATTGGAGATGTAGGTCGCCCCGATTTGGCCCAGCATGTGATTGCCGAACTCACCGAAGAGAAGCTGGCTGGCATGCTATACGATTCGTTGCGTAATAAAATCATGCCATTGAACGATGAGCTTATCGTATATCCGAACCATGGTGCCGGAAGTGCTTGTGGCAAAAAGATGAGCAAGGAAACCAGTGATACCTTAGGCCATCAAAAGAAAGTGAATTATGCGCTTGACCCAAGTTTGACAAAGGAAGCATTTATTAAGGTTTTACTCGATGGATTGATGCCCCCTCCAGGTTATTTTCCAAGCAATGTATTGATGAATATACGTGGTTATGAATCCATCGATGAAGTATATAATAAAGGATTGCAAGCGCTAAGTGTTGAGGCTTTTGAAGCAGCAACAAACGAAACCAAAGCATTAATTATTGATACCCGCAAAGCCGAAGATTTTGCCCATGGATTTATTGAAGGGAGCATGAATATTGGATTAGAAGGCAGCTTTGCTCAATGGGTAGGCGAAATGGTAAGGGATATAAAACAAAATATCTTATTAATAACTGAACCTGGGAAAGAGAAAGAAGCCATCACCCGACTATCGCGTGTAGGATATGATGGCGCCATTGGATACCTCGATGGAGGCTTTGCTTCTTGGGTTGCAGCAGGTAAACACATAGCAAAAATTCATCGCATCAATGCTGATGAGTTTGCTTTTGAATACAGTGCTAATCCTGTAATCATTGATGTACGTAAGAAGAGCGAATTTGAGTCAGAGCATATTATCGATGCGGTGAATATTCCATTAAATACCCTTTCGAAAAACCTTTCACAAATACCGAAAGACAAACCCTTCATCATTCATTGTGCAGGTGGTTATCGCAGTATGGTTGCAGCATCGATTCTCTACGCTGGAGGCTGGCGCAACTTTACGGAAGTACGTGGAGGCTTCGCCGATATTGCAAAAACAGAAGTACCGAAAACAAATTTTGTAAGTCCAACAACATTATTATAATTATAAATATTTTATGCCCATTTATCGTCAGGTAGGAAAAATACCACATAAGCGCCATACCGTATTCCGTCAGGACAACGGTGCACTTTATCATGAAGAACTATTTGGTACCGAAGGATTCGCTGGAATCTCTTCTTTGGTATACCATCTATATCCACCCACCATTGTAAAAGAAATGGGTACTCCATTCAGTGTACGCCCAGAGGTGGCTATAGAAGATAATCTACAAAACCGCAGCTACCTTGGCTTTGAAGCCATGCCAGAAGATGATTATATCAAAAGCAGAAAAGTACTCTTTGTAAACGGTGATATGCATATTGGTATTGCAGCACCTCGCCAAAGCACCACCGATTATTTCTTCAAGAATGCAGATGCGGATGAAATGCTTTTTATCCATAAAGGTTCAGGAGTATTCAAATCGATGTACGGAAAAATTGATTTTGAATATGGAGATTATATCATCATACCAAGAGGTACTACCTACCAATTGGAATTTAAAACCACAGAGAATAAAATATTATTTGTGGAGTCGTTCAGTCCTATTGAAACCCCTGCACGTTACCGCAATCAATACGGACAATTTTTGGAGCACTCTCCTTTTTGTGAGCGTGATTTCAAATTGCCATACGACCTTGAAACGCATGATGAACGTGGCGATTTCAAAATCATGATAAAGAAACGTGGCTTGATTTATCCATATATTTACGAAACCCACCCCTTTGATGTGGTAGGATATGATGGATGCTCTTACCCGTATGCCATTTCTATCCACGACTTCGAACCAATTACCGGAAGAGTTCATATGCCGCCTCCCATACATCAACAATTTCAAGCAAGAAATTTTGTGATTTGTTCATTTGTTCCTCGCTTGTACGATTATCATCCAGATGCTATTCCTGCGCCATATCATCATAGCAATATCGATAGCGATGAGTTATTGTATTATGTAGATGGCGATTTCATGAGCCGTAATAATATAAAGCAAGGACAGATTACATTACATACTGCTGGTTTAGCACATGGTCCACATCCAGGAGCTATTGAACGCAGTATTGGCAAGAAAGAAACCAATGAGTTGGCAGTGATGATCGACCCATTCAATCCAGTTCAAATTACTAAAGAAGCCCTCAGTATTGAAATCAAAGAATACTATAAATCGTGGCAATACGACATATAATCTACCAACAATCAAAATCAACTATTAAACTATAATAATTAATATTTCCCATGAGTACGAAGGATTTAACCGCAGTAACAAACTTTCAATATTCAGAAACTGAAAAGATTTTTTCAGAAGCGCAAGATTTCTTGCCTATCAACGGAACCGACTATGTAGAGCTCTATGTTGGTAATGCAAAACAATCGGCACACTATTACAAAACCGCCTTTGGATTTCAAGATTTGGCTTATGCCGGATTAGAAACAGGGGTACGTGATAAAACTTCCTATGTATTACAACAAGGAAAAATTCGTTTGGTGCTCACCACACCTTTCGATCCAGAGAGTGAAATCTCTAAACACTTAATCAAACATGGTGATGGAGTAAAAGTAATTGCACTTTGGGTGAATGATGCGTATGATGCCTTCGAACAAACTGTTTCAAGAGGTGCCAAGCCATACTTACAACCAGAAACAATTGAAACAAAAGATGGAATTATTCGTCGCTCAGGGATTCATACCTATGGCGATACTGTTCATATTTTCATTGAAAGAAAAGATTATCACGGATTATTTCTTCCCGGTTATGAGAAACACGAAACTGAGTATCATCCGATAGCAACAGGCTTAAAATACATCGACCATATGGTAGGGAATGTGGAGATGGGAAGCATGGATACCTGGGCTGCATTTTATGGCCACGTTATGGGCTTCGCCAATTTGGTAACCTTCGACGATAAAGATATTTCAACTGAATATACTGCGTTGATGAGTAAGGTGATGACCAATGGCAATGGTTATATCAAATTCCCTATCAACGAGCCTGCTATTGGAAAGAAAAAATCACAAGTAGAAGAATATCTTGATTTTTATCGTGGAGCGGGGTGCCAACATATTGCAGTAGCCACCGATGATATCGTATTTACTATTACCGAAATGCGTAAGCGTGGTGTAGAATTTTTATACGTACCTGGAACCTATTATGATAGTGTATTGGATCGTGTAGGAATCATTGAAGAAGACCTGAGCGAATTGAAGAAATGGGGTATCATGGTGGATCGTGATGAAGAAGGATATTTATTACAAATTTTCACCAAGCCTGTAGAAGATCGTCCTACACTATTCTTTGAAATTATTCAACGCAAAGGAGCACGTTCATTTGGGAAAGGAAACTTCCAGGCCTTATTCGAATCTATTGAAGCAGAACAAGCACGTCGCGGAACCCTTTAATAACAAGCATCACACATGAAAGTAGCGAGCCCTTTAAATTTAAAAAAATGGATCGACGAGCACCGTCACCTATTAAAACCTCCTGTTGGAAATCAGGTGGTATATAAAGACACGGAGTTTATCATTATGGTAGTTGGGGGTCCCAATTGCCGTAAAGATTTTCACTATAACGAAGGAGAAGAATTCTTTTATCAATTGGAAGGTGATATGAACCTTCCAATAATAGAAGATGGCATCGTGAGAAACATTGAAATTAAGGAAGGTGAGATTTTTATTTTACCACCTCGTGTGCCACATTCTCCTCAGCGCAAAGCCAATACCATTGGGTTGGTTGTAGAGCGCGCACGTGAAGAGAAAGAGATGGATTCGTGTATGTGGTATTGCGAAAGTTGCAGTAACGAATTACATAAAGCTACCTTTCATTGCAGCGATATTGTAACGCAATTGCCAGTCTTAATGCAATCGTTTTATGATGATATCAATTTAAGAACCTGTAAAAAATGTGGCACTGTCATGGAGCCACCTGTTTTAAAAGAAGAAGAAAAATAATATGAAGCAAGTAACGATTGTAGGATCAGGATTGGTAGGCTCGTTATGGGCTATTTATATGTCGAAGGCAGGCTACAAAGTGAATATTTATGAGCGCCGACCGGATATGCGTAACGCAAATATTTCAGCAGGAAAATCGATAAACCTCGCCACCTCCTACCGCGGATGGAAAGCACTAGATACCTTAGGAATTGGTGATGCAATACGTGAGATTGCCATTCCTATGTATGGTCGTACCATTCATGAACTCGACGGAAGTAATTCTTATCAGCCTTATGGCATCGATACCCAGGCTATCTATTCAGTATCAAGAGGAGGTATCAATGCAAAGCTTATGGATATTGCTTCTGAGCAAGCTACAATTCATTTCAACGAAGAATGTATTCATGCCGATTTAGAAGATGGCATTTGCCATTTCAAAAACACTTTAACAGGTGAGAAAACAGAAGTAAAATCCGATTTGGTATTTGCTACCGACGGCGCCTTCTCGGCAGTGCGCTATCATGCCATGCAGAAAACGGATCGTTTTAGTTATAGTCAGCAATACATTGAAGACGGATACAAAGAAATATTATTGCCCGCCAACGTGGATGGGAGTTTTAAATTAGGAAAAAACACATTGCATATCTGGCCACGTGGACGTTTCATGCTCATTGCCTTGCCTAATTTTGATGGCTCATTTACTTGTACCTTATTCATGCCTTTTGATAATGATGATTATTGTTTTAGCAATCTAACATCTAAAGAAAAGGTAAAAGAGTTCTTCGAAAAAATATTCCCTGATTTCTATGATATGGTACCCGAAATTGCGGATATCTGGGAAGACCATCCATTATCATCCTTGGCAATTGTAAGATGTTTCCCATGGTATAAAGGCAAAACTGTATTGATGGGTGATGCAGCCCATGCTACCGTTCCATTCTTTGGGCAAGGAATGAATGCAGGCTTTGAAGATTGTACCGTGATGTGGGAGCTTTTGCAAAAGCATGGCGACAATTGGGAGGACATTTTCAAGGAATATCAAACCTTACGAAAACCGAATGGGGACGCGGTTCAAGACCTCTCCTTGCAAAATTATTTAGTGATGCGTAATTCTGTTTCGGATCCTGATTATCAATTACAACAAAAAATAGAGCGCCGTATCAATAAACTGTATCCTCAAAAATATTTCCCCTTGTATTCGATGGTTTCGTTCAGTGATATTGAATACCAAGTGGCATTCAAGAAAGGAAATGAACAGAGTAGCTTAATTGCTGACCTTATTAATCAACATGGCATCAACGCACGCACCCCGATGCATAAAATTGATTCCATGATTGACTTGGAATTTGGGGAAGCCATGCGAAAAAATTGATTTTATACTTATGAAAAAAATATTTTCAAACCATTTAAATGAGATTCAGCTCAACACAACTGAAATGAATTATGAATATTGTAAAGTTTACTGGCGATAAAAATCTTGACAAAGAATTTGTGGCATCACTTCGCAAGAATGTGACCGATTATTTTAAAGCCAACGATATCTCTATCAAAGCCAATGCAGCGATGGTGATTAAAAGCATCATCTTGATTGCCGTTTATATCGTTCCATATATTGTATTGCTTACCACCCCAGTGCCTTTAATTTGGGCGTTTGCATTGGTTATCGTAATGGGAATTGGAATTGCTGGCGTGGGCATGGGCGTTATGCACGATGCTTGTCATGGAGCCTACTCTCGACACGAATGGGCAAACCAACTCCTTTCAGGTACGCTTTATCTTTTGGGGAGTAATGTGCTTAACTGGAAAATTCAGCACAATGTATTGCATCATACCTATACCAATATTTCGGGACTTGATGAAGATATCAATGAGAAAGGTCCAATACGTCTTTCAGAAAACTCGCCTTTGAGATGGTATCATCGCTATCAATTTATTTATGCATTTATTTTTTATGGATTGATGACCTTAACCATGCTGACCAACGACTTCTTTCGATTGATGAATTATAACAGAAATGGATTGGTTCGCCGTCAGGGAAAGAAGGTAACTGGTGAGTTTATTAAGATGTTTATACGTAAATCAATTTATCTTTTTATGATCATCGGTTTACCCATTATGATAACAGAATACAGATGGTATCAGGTGGTGACTGGATTTATTATTATGCATTGGATTGCTAGTATTATTCTTAGTTTTGTGTTCCAGATGGCGCATGTTGTGGAAGGTGCTTCTCAGGAAAATTCAAATCATGATATTGAGAACAATTGGCATATTCATCAGCTTCAAACCACTTCTGATTTTGCTCGTAATAATAAGCTACTCGGATGGTATGTTGGAGGTTTGAATTTCCAAATTGAGCATCATTTATTCCCCAATATTTGCCATATACACTACGAAAAGATTGCTCCTATCGTGGAAAAAACCGCGCATGAGTTCGGCATTATTTACAATTTAAAACCAAGTTTCAATAAGGCAATGGCATCGCATATACTCCGCTTAAAAGAATTGGGGCATATGCAGGCAGCCACGCTTTAACAACAACCAACTACAATGACTGAAAATCAAGAAAATCTTCATCAGAGAATTGAAGAAAAATTTAAAGCCATCGGGCAAAATCCAGATACCCATATGGAAGGATTGATATGGGCCAAACCTATTACCTATTGGGATTATATCCATACCGATTCATTATTAAATTTACAATTACAACGTACTACCTTACCTGATGAAATGGTATTTATCATGTACCATCAAATCAATGAACTTTTATTTAAAATGATTTTGTGGGAGATAGATCAAGTGAGTGATGCTGCCGAAATTGAAGCAACATTCTTCACCGAGAAGCTCTCACGTGTAAGCCGCTACTTCGATATGCTCTCTTCATCCTTCATAATTATGGGCGATGGAATGGAGAAAGAGCAATACATGAAATTCCGTAATACCCTCACTCCGGCAAGTGGATTTCAAAGTGCACAATACCGCCTCATCGAATTCTCATCTACCGAACTTATCAATTTAATTGATTATCGCTTTAGAGCCTCTATTGATCGGGATACACCTTACGAACATGCGTACGATCATTTGTATTGGCAAGCAGCCGGAAAGGATCATGCCACGGGTGCAAAAAGCACTTTGATTCAATTGTTTGAAGAACGCTACAAAGAGGAGTTCCTGCATAAGATGGAGAAATACAATACTACCAACTTATGGACGAAATACAAGCAATTGCCTAAAGCAGTGAAAACCGATGCCGCATTGATTCAAGCCATGCGTCATTACGATTATACGGTGAATGTAACCTGGGTGATGGCACATTATGATGCCGCTGCAAAATACTTAGGTAATGCAGAAGCAACAGGAGGAAGTGATTGGAGAAAATATATGCATCCAAAATATCAAAGAAGAATTTTCTTTCCAGAACTTTGGACAAGCGAAGAACTAACTAACTGGGGCCAAAATATTTAAATCAACTCATATGTCAACACAAGAAGAAAGTTTAAAAAAGTTTCAGCAACGTATTGATGCTGACGAAAAAATTGAACCACGCGACTGGATGCCGGAGAATTATCGCAAGACCTTGATCCGTCAGATATCGCAGCATGCGCATTCGGAAGTGATTGGGATGCAACCCGAAGGAAACTGGGTATTGCGTGCCCCCTCCTTAAGAGCCAAGAAAATATTATTAGCCAAAATTCAGGATGAAGGCGGCCATGGATTGTACCTTTATTCTGCTGCCGAAACCTTTGGCGTGAGTCGTGCAGAAATGATTCAACAACTACAAGAAGGCAAGGCAAAGTATTCGAGCATCTTCAATTATCCAACACTCACCTGGGCCGATATGGGTGCCATTGGTTGGCTTGTTGATGGTGCAGCAATCGTAAATCAAACGATGCTTGCCAAATGTTCTTATGGCCCATACGCTCGAGCGATGTTAAGAATTTGCAAGGAAGAAGGATTTCATCAACGCCAAGGATATGAGATCATGGGCAAGATGATGAATGGCACTCCAGCACAAAGAGAGATGGCACAAGATGCAATGAATCGTTTTTGGTGGCCATCGTTGATGATGTTTGGTCCTCCCGATGCCGATTCGGCTCACAGTGCTGAATCGATGCATTGGAAGATAAAAGTGGAGAGCAATGATAAATTACGTCAACGCTTTATTGATCGTACTGTGGAGCAAGCTAATCATATTGGATTGACAGTGCCTGATAAAGATTTAAAATACAATAAAGAAACCATGCATTGGGAATTTGGCCCTATCAATTGGGATGAATTCTGGACGGTAGTAAAAGGCAACGGGCCTTGCAATCATCAGCGCATGAATCATCATATTCATTATCATAACGAAGGTGCGTGGGTGCGTGAAGCAGCCATGGCTTACGAACGTAAAATAAGTGCCAATTAATTTCAATTATTAATTTTAAAATTATCGACATGGAAAATTTGAATCAACTCACCCAATGGGAAGTATTTATACAAAGTAAGAGTGGTAGCCCTTACGAGCATGCCGGCAGCTTGCACGCAGCCGATAAAAGTATGGCCTTGCAAAATGCACGCGACGTGTATACCCGCCGTGGCGAAGGCCGCAGTTTGTGGGTAGTACCCAGCGATTGCATTGTAGCATCGAGCAATGAAGATGCAGAAGAATTTTTCGATCCTTCGGAAGATAAAATTTATCGCACCCCTAATTTTTATAAAATGCCTAAAGGCTCCACCAATATTTAAAAATCAACGAAACCCTTGTTATGAATACACAAGAAGCTTTACTAAATTTTTGTTTGCGACTGGCCGATAACAATATGATTGCGGCGCAACGACTTGCCGAATGGTGCAGCCGTGGCCCTATCTTGGAAGAAGATTTGGCATTGACCAATATCTCGCTCGACCTTTTTGGACAAGCAGAGAATTTTTATGAATATGCTGCCACCCTTCAAAATAATGGGAAGACAGCCGACGACCTGGCCTTCCTTCGTTCGGAACGCGAATACTTTAATAACCTGCTGGTAGAACAACCCAATGGCGATTTTGCTTTCAGCACAATGAAGCAATTTTTATATGCTGCTTTTGCCAAACCATTATACGAAGCATTGCAAGCCAGTAAGGATGAAACACTCAAAGGCATCACTTCAAAAGCAGTGAAAGAAATAAAATATCACTTGCGACATAGCAGCGAGTGGCTGGTACGTTTTGGAAATGGTACCGAAGAGAGTTTGAAGAGATCGCAAATAGCATTGAATGAATTATGGCGTTATACAGATGATATGTTCTTGATGAATGATAACGATAAAGCCTTGATTGAAGCAGGCATTAGCATCGACCTAAACACTATTAAAACAAGCTTCATGGCTACTGTGAATGAGATATTCAAAGCAGCACATCTTAGTATTCCAGAAACGAATAATATAATTACAGGAGGATGCAATGCCATTCATTCCGAACATTTGGGAGTGATGCTTTGCGAAATGCAATATTTACAACGTGCTCATCCTGGCGCACAATGGTAATGAATACAACCGCGATTACTACCGAAGAAATATGGAAGGTGTTGGGCACCATTCCCGATCCTGATATTCCGGTAATTAGTATTACCGAATTGGGGATTGTAAGAAATGTGGAGTTACTCCACGATGAACATGCCATCGTCACCATCACCCCGAGTTATTCGGGGTGCCCGGCGATGGGTGTTTTTAGAGAAGATATCGTTTCGATGTTGCAGGATTTGGGCATCAAGCAAGTGGATATAAATATATCCCATTCGCCGGCATGGTCGACCGACTGGCTAAGTGAAGAAACGCGTGCCAAGCTCACCAAGTATGGTATTGCACCACCCGAGAATTCGGATCATTTACATACCGGCTTATTCACCGATACCTCTCGAACTATCACCTGCCCGCATTGCCAGCAAAAGGATACGAAGCGGGTGAGTCAGTTTGGATCAACACCTTGTAAGGCGCTATGGTATTGCAATACTTGCGACCAACCATTCGAGTATTTTAAATGCTATTAGGGGAAGGGGAGGTCTATTATTTTCTTTCAAGTTATCTGTCCTATTTTAATTTTCCCATTCGGGATATATTAAAGCGTCCTTTATTATTAAATTTTAGTAATATAATTTGCTCTTGTATTATGTTCCTTCGGAACATCTGGTGGGTAGAAACCATTGCCCCCCGCGATTGACGTTCCGTAGGAACGTTTGAAAGACCATAATTGATTAAAAATTATTTTTTCTTCTATTCAAAATTCACATCAAACGTTCCTATGGAACGTCAGTTCAGGACTACCCATTTTCTACCCACCAAATGTCCCTATGGGGACATAATACAGCATCCTCTATAGTTCAATTTTAATACTATTATTAGAAACTTTCATCTTGATTCAACGATTTTAGTACTTTTTGAAATATGAATTTCTTACCGATGACCAAATTCAATAAAACCGGGCCTTCCTTGTTTAAATGACCAAAAAACGACATTGCCATTTAATAATATGATGGCGTGGACTTATATTTGCCCCTCAAAATTTTCATATCCCTTGGAAGATTCCTCAAACACAAAAAAGAAAAATATCCCTGCCTGGCTGCGCAATTTGGGATTGGCTGGGTTCTTGTTTTTCCTTTTAAAAGGGCTATTTTGGTTATATATCGTGTACGTTATTGCTAAATAGGCACCCCTTTCCTTAATTCTTATTGTAATTTTTTTTGTTGTGTAACAATTGTATCGTATTGGTATCGAATAAAAGTCCATATTTGTGATACAATTAATTAACTCTTAAACTTTTACATCAATGAAACCAAACATGGGTACCGTCGACAGAATTCTTAGAATTGTTGTCGCATTAGTTATTATCGGATTGTATTTCGCAGAACAAATTACCGGAACTGCAGCCATCATTTTATTAGTTCTTGCTGGGGTATTTATCCTCACCAGTTTTATGAGCTTCTGTCCACTCTATCTTCCTTTTGGTTTATCAACCAAAAAGAAAGAGGACTAACCTCTGGTTTAAATTACCGATAAAGCACTTGAGCCCTCCGAATTCGAAGGGCTCAATGTTTTTTTATGCATTAAAAATCTGATTGAATTCGTCAATCATAAATACATTTCATTTTCATGAATCAATTTTGGAATCAGCGTTATAAGGAAGAAGCCTTTGCCTATGGAACGCAGCCCAATGCCTTTTTATATGCCCAGCTTCAAGATTTAAAACCCGGAAAAATATTATTCCCTTGTGAAGGGGAAGGAAGAAATTCGGTGTATGCAGCCAGCTTAAATTGGGAAGTGGAAGCCTTCGATTTTAGTGAGGAAGGCCAGCGAAAAGCCTATCAATTGGCTGATTCGAAGAAAGTAAAAATACATTATCAGGTAGCCGATGCACTCAAAGTATCGTATCCAGAAGAACACTTTGATGCCATTGTACTTATCTATTCACATTTCCCCGAACCCATCAGAAAAAGCATTCACCACCGAATGATTTCCTGGCTTAAACCTGGGGGCCGATTGATTCTGGAATCATTTCATCCCAATCAATTGAACAATACCTCGGGAGGGCCAAAAGATATTAGCATGCTCTGTACCGCAGAAATATTAACCGACGACTTCGCCGATCTGGAAACAATAATTATGGAACAGAAAATCATCACGTTAGATGAAGGTCCGTTCCACCAAGGGAAAGCGGAAGTGATGCGATATGTAGGCATCAAAAAATAAATTGGGGTGCGTAACAAAAGTTGCACTAATCCGATTAAAACCGTTGTAAATTTGCACCATCAAAGAATGAATTTTATACTCAAAAATAAGTTGTCCATTTTAGGAATTGTGGTTGGAGCCATAGGCGGGTTTCTTTACTATTATTATGTAGGCTGCGCGAGCGGTACCTGCCCTATCACTTCAAAACCATTGAATAGTACTGCTTACGGAGCATTAATGGGTGGCTTGTTATTCACTTCATTTAAAAAATAAACAAGACCCATCATGACTACCGAAACCATCTTAGTTGCCAACGTTAAATGTAACGGATGTGCCACCACTATCAAAAATGAACTTCAAAAAATTGAAGGCGTAAGCGATGTCATTGTTGATAAAGACGCCGATTCAATCACCCTGAGTTATCCCGATAATGAACGTAAAATTATTATCGACAGGTTACATGAACTAGGCTACCCAGAGGCCACAGAGAAAAATGGATTGCTATTGCAGCTCAAAAGTTATGCAAGCTGTATGGTTGGACGAATCCATAATTTACAAGCATAAATATTTTACCCTTTTAATATATAAATATGAATCTCGAAGAAATTATCTCCGAAAACCTAGGCACGATTGTAGATGTGCGTACCCCTCAAGAATTTATGGGTGGACATGTAGCGGGTTCAATCAATATCCCGTTGAATGAAATACCTGAACGAATGGATGACCTAAAAGCTATGAAATCTCCACTGGTACTATGTTGTGCATCGGGTGGAAGAAGCGGTTCAGCCCATAGTTTCCTATCCCGCTCAGGCATCGATTGCATCAATGGTGGATCGTGGTTAGAAGTAAATTATTATCAATCTCAATCATCAAATTAAATTTAAATCATAAAAATCAAACATGATTAACGCCCTAAAACAACTCTTGGGATTTGGCCCAAAAACAGATTATGCTGCCTTGGTAAAGCAAGGAGCCGTGATTCTCGATGTGCGCAGCAAAGGTGAATATGCAGGAGGCCATATCAAAGGTTCAATCAATATTTCGGTAGATACCCTTCACAATAATATTGGAAAACTGAAAGACAAAAACAAACCTGTCATCACTTGTTGTGCCTCTGGAATGCGCAGTGCATCGGCCAAGAGCATTCTTAAATCACATGGCTTCACCAACGTTTATAACGGTGGAGGCTGGAGTAGTTTACAAGCAAAATTAAGATCATAAAATGCAAACATTACTTTCTGGATGGAGCGCAATGCGCTGGTTCCGACTATTACTTGCAGTGATCATCAGCATACAAGCAATTCAAATGCGCGACCCATTGGCGGGAATGATTGCGGCGTTCTTCTTATTTCAGGTAGCAACCAATACCGGTTGTTGCGGAGCAGGAGGTTGTGCTGTACCTTATTCTCCTAAAAAAGAGTCGACACAGGATATTACCTTTGAAGAAATAAAATCGAACGAATCGAAATCATGAATTTCTCTGAACAAATAAATCAGGATCAACTTACATTGGTAGATTTCTCTGCCGAATGGTGTGGGCCATGCAAGATGATGAAACCAATTTTAGAGCAACTCAAATCGAAGATTGGCGACAAAGCGAAAATCTTTAAAATTGATGTAGATAAAAACCCACATGCCGCACAGGCTTACCATGTGCAAGGAGTTCCTACCTTGATATTATTCAAGGAAGGCAAAATATTATGGCGCCAATCGGGCGTTGTTCCAGCCCACGAATTAGAAAAATTAATCACACAATATCAATCATAAATGAATCGTATTATTTTAACATTCATGGCTGCATTTGCATTGCTTTTCAATGCCTGCACCAATGCACAATCACAAAGCAAAACTGCCCTCAATGCCACCGAGTTTGAGGCTAAAATAAAGGAAACTCCAACAGCCATCATACTTGATGTGCGCACTCCTGGGGAGTATCAAGGCGGACATATTCAAAACGCCAAGAACTTCGACTGGAATGGAAATGATTTTGATGCACAGGTACAAGCCTTAGATAAGAAAGCACCATTATTTGTGTATTGCCTCAGTGGAGGAAGAAGCGCATCAGCAGCCAAGCACCTTCGTGGAAGTGGATTTACCACCGTTTACGAATTATCTGGAGGGGTAATGAAATGGAATGCTGCCAATTTACCTTTAACAACCGATGCACCGAAGAACGATGTTCCTGCAAGTACTGGCATGACCAAGGAAGAATTTGAAGCAAAAATCGTTTCGGATAAATTGGTGCTCGTTGATTTCTATGCTGATTGGTGTGCACCTTGCAAGCGCATGGCACCATCCATCGAAGAGATTTCAAAAGAGATGGCCGACAAAGTAGTAGTACTACGTATCAATGCCGATGAGCATCCGGATCTTTGTAAGGCATTAAATATTGATGCTCTACCAACCATTCAAATTTACAAGAACAAGGCCATCACCTTTACCAACCAGGGCTTTATGGAGAAAGCAGAATTGTTGCAACAATTGAAATAATTGTTGTGGAATCTGGGTCTTGATTATTTGCTGAATATTCCTTTCTTGAATTCGGAATCTGAAATTTCAAACTGAATATATTCTAACATATCAAAGTAGTTCAAGAATAATTGCCATTAGTAAAACCTTTGGTTCAGTGATGGTGTGTATTCACAACCCTTCCGGCTATTAATGGTTGTATACCTAATTTTAAGAACCCTCCGAACATAAAAAAGTTATGTTTCATCGAAAATAATCACATGAGAATTGAATTTACTACGAAGTAGTTCAACAATAATAGCCATAGGTGAAACCTATGGTTGAATGATTGTCTCTGTTCCCAACCCCAAAGGGGTTGAACATAAAAAAAATTCATCTTTCCAAAAATTCAGTATTCATTTAATAATACAATTAATATGTTGAACCCTTTCAGGGTTCTGACTGGGGGGAAATCGTCTACCATAGGTTTCACCTATGGCTATTGTTATTCAACTGCTTTGCAGTTGGGAAGTTAATTCAGGATATTAGAACGAAATTAACCATCGGTTCCAGTAAATGCTTGATTAAAAACAAGTATAAAATACTGATGGATATTGATGTACAACTACTCAGTAGTTGAGAAACTAATTCCGAATACCATATCAGATATTACCCATCATCATTATAATTTATTGAAAAACCCGAATAAATGTATCTTTATTCGGGTTTTTGCGTTATAATTAAAAATGAAACAATCGATGGTATAACTCTACTTCACCAAAACCCAGAACTCATGATTGAATCTAAACATCACGTCAACGAGCAACAACTCGCAATGGAAGGCCAGCAAATACTGGCAGCACAACGCGACCCGCGCCTGTTTGGAGTATTGTATGAGAAATACTTTGAAAAGATTTTCTCTTGTGTTTACCATCGTATGGACGATCTGGAAAACTCGAGAGACATCACCCAGCAGGTTTTTATTAAAGCGCTGAAGAGTATTTCAAGCTTCAAACTTCAGGGTGTACCCTTCGCCTCCTGGCTCTATCGAATTGCCATTAATGAAGTGAATCAGTTTTATCGAGATAGTAAGAAGAACCTCACGGTGAACCTTGATAGTAACCGGCTCTATGATATCATTGATGAACTGGAGGAAGATAGTTTAGAGCTTTATCACGATCAGCTCATTAAGGAGATAGGCTACTTGCCTGAAGATGAAATTCAACTGCTTCAATTACGATTCTTTGAGAAGCATTCGTTTAAAGAGATTGGAGACATCATCAATATCACTGAGAACAATGCGAAGGTGAGAACGTATCGGCTCCTCGATAAATTAAAAGCAAGCCTTATCAGAATCAAAAATTAAACAAGAACAAAAATCAAATTAACAATCAGTCCCATGAACAATTATAAAATAAATATCAATCGAACCCCGCCTACCCCAGAGGATATTGCACGATTGCGCAATTTCGATGAAGTACTGGGAAGCATCAATGGAGCCATCAAGCCATTATATCTCCGACTTTGGTTTGTGTCTGCAGCAGCTGCTACAGTTATCATTGGATTGGTAGGCAGTGTTATCTTATTAACCCATCCCGAGAATTCTAAACTAAGCGATCGCCCATTTATTAACCCTGCTCCTATCACCATTCAAAACGAAACATACACTGTGAATTGTGATGATAGCACTGGCATCATTACGCCTTCAGGGAGCATCATTCAAATCCCCAAAGGCAGTTTGGTTGATCAAAATGGCAAGGTGGTAAGTGGAGTGGTTGATGTGCAATACCGCGAATTCAGAGACCCTGTCGATTTTATGTGTAGTGGCATTCCCATGACTTATGATAGTGCTGGCACAAACTATTTCTTCGAATCGGGTGGCATGTTTGAAATCAATGCATCTCAAAACAAAGCGTCATTGCAAGTGAATCCTGAAAAGAATATGACCGTGAGGATGTCGACACCTTATAATCCTGAGCAATACAATCAGTATTATTTAGATACCGTGCAAAAGCAATGGATTTACAAAGGAAAAGATCATGGCCAAAAGGATGAACAAAACCTCGCCATGGTTGATTCTTGCACTTCAAATGAATCATCAACATCAGTGAATATTCCTAAAACAAGAGATCATGCCACCTCATCAGCGGTCCAGAAATGTGAAGAAGAAGTGAAAAAAGCAGAAGCTAAAAAGGAAGCCATAACTAAGGAGGTCGTTGCCTTAAAGAGCGCACGCCCAGTGGCACCTGTGAAGGCCAATCCGAAAATTACCCATTTCAATTTTGGATATGATAAAAAAGATTTTCCTGAGCTTGCAGTATATAATAATATATTATTTGATGTAGGTGCAGAGAATAAAGATTTCAAGGAAAGTTATTATGCCACCACTTGGGAGAAAGTAACGATGGAAGATGGTCCGAAGAAAGGCGTGAATTATAAGATGACCTTATCGCGCAGAAATCAGAATGTGGTATTGATAGTGTATCCTGTATTTGAAGGAAAGAATTATGATTCGGCGAAGGTGGCTTATAGTAAAATTGTGAAAGATTATCAGTCAAAAGTAAGCACCAAAGAGAAAGAGCAAGAAGCTGCTGTGGCAGAGGCCAAAGCATCAATGGAACGCATGCGATTAGAAGCAGAGAAAAACGAAAAGGCGGTAAACGAACAAATTGCGAATAACAAAAAAGCTTATGAAGCCCAGCAAAAGGAAGCCCGCCTGAATGCAATAAAAATGGAAGAAGAAAGATTGGCCAATATGACTAATGCTCAGAAATTCTGGCATGTAGTTTCGGTAAGTCAGATGGGAGTTTGGAATAATGATTGCCCACGTCGATTTAAAAATGAAGCCACCATTTATACAACTTGTGTCAGCGAAGATGAAAAATCGATTCAACCCATGGGTGATGTTTACCTAATTGATAAAAAACTAAATGCATGTATCGGTTACCATCCAAGTGGAGTAAACACCTATAATATAAGCTATGATAAGGGAGCCGACAATGTCTTGGTCACCTTTGATGCAGGTAAATTTTATATCATTGGAGTAACTGAGTTCAAGGAACAATTTAAAGGAGGAGAAAGGAAACAGGCGAAGTTTAGGCCACAATTGAATGTAAGTACTGTGGAAGAAATAAGGCAAATCTTAGCACAAACAAATTAGAAGAAAACAATATTGAAAAGGTGATTTGGAAACAAGTCACCTTTTTTTGTGGTGAATTATTTCAAGCTATCTTTTAGCTCTTGTAATTGAGCACGAACTTTTTTCAGTGATTCAATGAGTTCGAAATCACCTTTAGATATTCGTTTCTGACTCTTCAAATAATCTTTGGCACCTTGAATGGTAAAGCCACGTTCTTTGAGTAAATGATAAATGAGTTTGATCGTTTCCAGATCCTGGGGACGAAAAAGTCGGTTTCCCTTTTTGTTTTTTAGAGGGCGAATATCGGGGAATTCGCTGTGCCAGTAACGGATGAGAGAGGGGGCCACGTCTAACATTTCACATACCTCCCCCATCGAGAAATAATATTTGCGAGGCGCATCATCATCTTCTTCTTCGGCGGTATTGGAGGGTAACAAATTATCCATGACCTTACAAAAGTGTTTGAAAATTAATTACCGAAACACACAATTAATCAACAATAGCCAAGAATACAAAGTAATTCCTAATTCTTGTGTTGCTTCAATTCGCGCTGATAAACAGCTTCACCAAGCGCCTGGAGGAAGGGGAAGGCGATGGTATTGTATTCGTATTTGTCGTCGTTCAAAATGCCGTCGGCATTGGTATAGAGGCTTACAGCTAGAAAAAATGCAATCCCATTTTTATTGTCTTCGAAATAAGCAATATCGGTAGTGAACCCATACGCCTGACCAACGATATTATAGATTCGCAAATTAGAATCAATCACCGCCTTGGGATCTTTGCCATAGTATAAATACTTTTTATACGCTGGAAAATAACTTGAATCGTATTTTGGATAATCGCTTTCATAAGGATACATGCCCAGCTGCGTTTTCAAAAATTGCAAATCGGAAGTATTCAAATGAAATTGTTGCGCCGCATCGAAAGACTCAGGATACATCAATCGCATGAGGCTTTGATTCAAGACAGACAGAGGCAAATTATTATTATAGCGAAATTGTCGTGGCTGCTTCACGAGGCTATCACCAAAATAATACGCATTGCCAACAAAAACATTGGTTAAAGGGTTGGTATAAATATTTTTAGTGATGGCAGTACTCGAAAAAAGAAAGGTGGAATCGGGACGGTAAAATTCAAATCGGTTATGAATTCTATTGGCCTCTGGATTGCAGGATGGGTCGAATCGCTGAATGATACGTGCACTGGGAAACCCCAATTGAGCAAGTCGGGCTTGCATTTGATCCTGCCCAACATAATCGAATACGCGATTGTAGGCGCTGTTATCACTTACTAATAACATTTTATGAATATAATGTCCGAGGGTTGGCGTAGAATTTTTAGCTGTGGTATCGAATTCCTCGTTGGTCTGACAAGGTCCAATAGCAAAGGCTTTCAATGGGGTATTATACGTTGCACTGGCCTGGGTTTCGGCTTCTATTTTTTCGAGCGCCATGGCCGATACCAGTAATTTGGCGGTGCTTGCAGGGTAGAAATACAAATTGGAATCGACATGAAAAGTATGAGATACAAATTTTGTCGTACCATCTTTTTGTTTGTGGATGGTGGTATAAATAATTTGCAGTCGAAGCGAATCTTTTTTGCTGGCTACCTCCTTCAATATGGGTTTCGATTTCAGTACCCGCTTCAATACACGATCGTTGCGGCATCCGAGCAAAGCCCAAAATAAAATAAAACACCCTGCAATGCGCATCATGGTTTAGGCAATCTTCGCAGGACGTGTAATCACGTGTCCGCAATTTTTGCAGGTACAGTTTTCTTTATTATCGTAGAAGCGTTCGAAGATGGGTGGCAATTGAGCTACGATATCGGTCACGTATTCGTATTCTTCATAAACCTTGCTGCCACATTGTTCGCAGTACCATAGGAAACCATCGAGTTCTTTCGTTTCGCGTTTTCGCTCGAGCACCAGTCCAACGGTATTGGCAGGGCGTTGAGGCGAGTGCGGGGTACGTGGAGGAAGTAAGAAGATATCGCCTTCGTTGATATGAATATCCACGGGTTTTCCATCTTCGATAATTTTCAATATCATATTTCCTTCGAGCTGATAGTAGAACTCCTCCCCTTCGTTGAAATGATAATCTTTGCGGCTATTGGGCCCGCCAACTACCATGACGATAAAATCGGTGTCTTCGTATACGCATTGATTTCCTACGGGTGGTTTTAATAAATGGCGGTGATCATCGATCCATTTTTTAAAATTGAAAGGGCGTTGTATCATATGATATTTTTTTGGTATTGTTTTTACAAAAGTAAATTATTTTATGAAATAAGGGGAAATGGGGGTTGGGGTCAGGCAAACGTTCCTACGGAACGTCAATCATGGGGGCATGTTTTTCTACCCACCAAATGCCCCGAAGGGGCATAATACAAGAGCAAATTATAATTTCAATATTGTTTTATAGAGGATGCTGTATTATGTCCCCATAGGGACATCTGGTGGGTAGATTATGGATTCTCCTAAATTGACGTTCCAGAGGAACGTTTGGTGTGAAATTCTATTCGATGAACAATTTAATTTTTATTTAATTATTGTCTTTCAAACGTTCCTACGGAACGTCAATCATGGGGGCATGTTTTTCTACCCACCAAATGTTCCGAAGGAACATAATACAAGAACAAATTATAATTTCAATATTGTTTCATAAAGGATGCTGTATTATGTCCCCATAGGGACATCTGGTGGGTAGCAATTAGGATTCTCCTGAATTGACGTTCCAGAGGAACGTTTGAATGTTTCTAGAATCAAAAAAAATCGCATATTCATTTAATTATAAAATATATTTATTCAAATTCAATCGCAACAAATTCTCCTATCCATTGGATTTAATTATCAATAAAAATTAGGCTATATAGGGCTTTCCACATCCCCCGTTAATAACTAATTTATAAATGCATTTTAAAATTCTATCTTCGCATCGCATTTGGTTGAAGCATGAATTCATTTTTATGTTTCATTAAAAGGGAATCAGGTGGAAATCCTGAACAGTTCCCGCTGCTGTAAGTCGTATTAAGTAACCTCATAGCACTCCTAGCCACTGTTCGTTTCGAATGGGAAGGCGCTAAAAGGATCACGACAAGTCAGAAGACCTGCCACACGCATTTTATCATTATGCTTTCGGGAAGAAAGGTGCTAATGAACATCAGATCGGTATTCTTTTGTTCTACTTTGTATTTTCGCAGGTGTAAGTATTGTTAAACATTTTTTTAATTTTATTTGCAACCATGAACCGTATTTTTATCTCTGCCACGCTCCTGCTTTGCAGCCTGCAAGGCTTCAACCAAACCGTTACCCCTTCCGATTCAACGCGTTCACGCGTTCTAACTGAAGTGGTGATTAGCACCTCTCGTACCGAGAAGGAAGCATCCACCGAACCCCGCAGTGTAACGGTAATTAATGCCCAGCAAATTGCAGCGAGCAATGTTAAAACCTTACCCGAATTGCTTTCACAAATTGAGAGTATCTATATCGTTGGTAATGGCATGAACCCTGGTGGAAATCAGAGTGTGAGCATGCGTGGAACGAATACCAACCAGTCGGCTATCCTCATCGATGGAGTTTCTTTGAACGATCCATCATCTCCAAATAATTCCTTCGATATTGGCGATTTAACTCTGAACAGTATCGAGCGTATCGAAATTGTACGCGGTTCTAATAGTACCATTTATGGCTCGGGTGCCATTGGTGGCAGCATCAATATCATCACCAAAGAAAAAGGCGAAAAACCTTTCGAAGCGAATGTTGATTTTCGTTTTGGCACCAACTATAATGTATCGAATGCACTGGTACGCTATACCGACAAAAGTGGGGTGTATGCCTCCGTTGGACTCAATAGCATTAGCAGCAAAGGCTTTGATGCAGCACTTGATACCGGCAGTGTTCGCCCATTAGAGCCACACGATTTAGACCAGTTTCAGCAAACAGATTTCATTGGCAAGATTGGTTATGATAAGAATAAATTGAAATTATCCGCTTCGATGAAGTCATTGCAAAAGCTGGGCGATATTGATAAAGGGGCTTTCACTAACGACAATAATTACACCCTGGAAACACATCGCAATATCTATCAATTCAAAGGTCGTTATGATTTGGATTCAAAAATTAGTTTGCAGGCTACCTACGCGTATTCAACCAATACCCGCACCAGCATTGACGATTCATCTGTGGTGCAAATTTCACCTGCACAGGTATTCGACCATCAATATTATAAAGGGTATTTCACTGGAAACAACTCACAAGCAGAAGCATTGTGCTTATATAAAGCAAACAGTTTAAATATTGCAACCGGAATTGGATTTAATAATGAGCGTATGAATAATGAAACAGAATTTATTTCTAATGATCCTTTCTTTCCATATACTTCAAAACTAAATTACAACGACTCTAATTTGCACCAACAAAATATTTACGGTTTTGTTCACGGTGATTATAATTTCAAGGCGCAAGGCTTAAGCCCATTGAACCTCGCCGCAGGATTGCGTTATAACCTCAACGATCAATATGGTCGCGCCATCAGTTACGAGATATCTCCATCCTATGTTCAAAACGGAAATACCGTTTATTTCTCACTCACCAACGGATTCCTCAATCCATCCTTATATCAGTTGTATGCCAATGATCCTGGATCAAGCCTTAAAGGAAATCGCAATTTAAAACCACAATCATCAAAGTCGTATGAAATCGGAATGAAATCCATCATCGATCGTTCGGCATATTTTACGGTGGCCTTCTTCAAAATCGAAACTACCAATCCAGTGCAATTCGTGAACCTATGGAATAAATCAACGCCTCTCGATTCTTTGAGCTATCTGGATTTTAATGGCAATACCTATTTGAATGCTGGTGTTCAAAAGAATCAGGGCATCGATTTTTCACTCACCATAAAGGCTTCTTCTAAACTCAGTGTATCGATGCGTTATAGCTATGTAGAGAGCAAACTTTCGGTATTCAAAAATGGTATCGATACCAATCAAGTAGCAGGGCAGCACGTTCAATTGTATGAGGGCGGAGGATTTATCACGAGCGAAGCATCAGATATCCGAGTGGTGCGTCGACCGACGAATATGATGAATGCTATTTTGAATTATAGTCCTTCATCAGCGATGAGTTTCAGAATGGATGCAAGATATGTGAGTCAGCGCTATGATGCCTTCTATAACTCTAACTTAGGCCCATTTGGAGCACTCGATTCAAAGTTGATTAATGGTTATACTTTGATGGATTTCTATGCCCGTTATAATGTCACCAGTGCCATTGTGCTTGGATTTAAGGTGGATAATATGCTCAATACAAAGTATACCGAAATCATGGGCTACAGAACCCGCGGCACTACTTACTTCATCGATTTGCAGGTAAGACTTTAGTACTTAGACGGTTCAATAATTTATGTTCAATTAATTTCGCACCTGGGTGCTAAACGCCAGATAATGTGGATTTCGTTTTGGGATGGGAATCGAGAAAAGCATTAATTTCCCACCATTAACCATGAAGCGAATTGCCATATTAGGAAGCACCGGGAGTATCGGCACACAGGCCTTGGAAGTTATTCAGGCCCATCCCGAGAAGTTTGAAATTGATTTACTTACGGCGCATAATAATGCCGACTTACTGATATCGCAAGCAATTGCTTTCAATCCGAATACCGTAGTGATTTCCAACGAGGATCATTATGTGCGCGTGAAGGATGCTTTATCACATTTACCAATTAAAGTTTTTGCTGGGGCCGATGCCATTGTACAATGTGTATGCAGCGATGAAATTGATATTGTACTCACTGCCCAAGTGGGCTTCAGTGGATTGCGACCAACCATTGCTGCTATTCAAGCAGGCAAAACCATTGCCTTGGCCAACAAGGAAACGCTGGTGGTGGCAGGCGATTATATCAGCAGCCTTTGTGTAAAACACAATGTAAAAATTATTCCTGTCGATTCGGAGCACTCAGCCATTTATCAATGTTTGGTAGGAGAATATTCCAACCCCGTTGAGAAGATTTACCTTACCGCCAGTGGAGGCCCATTCAGAGGCAGAACGCGCAGTGAGCTGGAATCGGTTACCAAAGCACAGGCATTGAAACATCCCAACTGGACGATGGGAGCCAAAATTACCATCGACTCGGCGAGCCTGATGAATAAGGCTTTGGAGATTATTGAAGCGAAGTGGTTATTTGGATTGGATGCCTCGCAAATAGATGTGATTGTGCATCCACAAAGTATCATTCATAGTATTGCACAATTTGGAGATGGCAGCATGAAAGCACAAATGGGATTGCCCGATATGAAGTTGCCCATTCATTATGCCTTCACATACCCAGAGCGCGTAGTTACCGATTTTCCACGATTCAATTTTTTAAATTATCCTCAACTAACTTTTGAAGCACCTGATAGGGCAACGTTTAAGGGTTTGGATTTTGCATATTATTGTTTGCAAGAAGGAGGCAATATGGCCTGCATTATGAATGCAGCCAATGAGGTGGCAAATGCCGCCTTCCTTAGAGATGAAATAAAATTCTTACAGATATACGATATTGTAGAAGGCACGATGGAACGCGCTAGTTTCCTTGCCAAACCCAATATCAGCAACTATTACGAGAGCGATCAGGAGGCCCGTGATATTGCCCATGAACTCATTAAAAAAATGTAAGAATGATTTCAAAAAGTATACTATCTAAAAAATATTTATTCACCTATACCCTTCTGTTGTTCGCAATAGGAAATGTATTTTTAAGTGCCTGTAATAGCACGGCTGCCAATGGCAATGCAAGTATTCACGAATCGCAAAAGACGATGTCGGTGGATACCATGGCCATAATTGAAAAACAGATTGATGCCCAACTTAAGCGTCAACAACTCGATACCTTATATCATAATAAAGCATTTTTAAAAGGCTTCAATGGAAATGTGTTGGTAGCACAAAAAGGGATTATTATTTTTCAAAAATGTTATGGCTATCGAAATCATGAGGAGAAAGACTCTTTGAATTTGGATACCAAATTTCAGATTGCGTCGATGTCGAAAACCTTTACCGCAGTAGCCATTTTAAAATTGATGGAAGAAGGCAAACTCAAGCTCGACGATTTGGTGACCGATTATTTCCCCGAATTACCATTTAAGAAAGTAACAATTGCGCACTTGCTTTCACATCGAAGTGGCATAGCCAATTATGTGAATGTATATAGTAGCAAAGTCATCAAAGGCGATTTGTATCCAACACAATCGGAGTTGATGCAATGGCTTCAAACCTATGATAAAAAACATATTGGCAACCCGGGCAAGAGCTTTAATTATAGCAATACCAATTATGTATTACTTGCAGCCATCATTGAAAAAGTAAGTGGAATAAGCTATTCGGAGTTTTTGCATAAAAATATTTTCGAGCCATTGCAAATGAGTAATACCTGGGTAAGCACCGATGTTGATGAAAGAGCATTTGTAAATAGAACCACAAGCTATAGTGCTACTTGGAAGAAAAAGGATAAAGATAATTTTGATGATGTGGTGGGTGATAAAGGAATATATAGTACGGTTACCGATTTGTATAAATGGTATGATGGATTGGTTCATTATAAAATTTTATCACAATCAACTTTAGATACCGCCTGGGTTCCACGCAGCAAGGAGAAGAAAGGTATAAAAAATTATGGTTATGGATTTCGTATGATGTGTTATAACGATAGCAGCAAAGTGGTATATCATAATGGATGGTGGAATAGTTATAATAGTTTGTTTTATATCAATCCGAAATTGGATTATGTTGTTATTGTATTAGGAAATAAATACAATGGAGATATTTACAATATCAAATCGGTGAAAGAAATTATGAATGAGGAGAAGAAAGGCAAAGACGAAAAATTTGATTAATAATTCATTCAATTCGATAAATTTCAAATTCATAAAGAGCTACACGATAAGCCTAATATTTTTTCAAAATGGAATAAAAATAACGGGTCGCCCCGCTGGGGCTAAATACAAAGGTATTGGATGTTTGCTATTAACGGGACGCTCCTCTGGAGCTAAATACGAGGCTATTGCAATGTAGCTATTAACGGAGTGCCCCGCGGTGGCTAGATGCAAACACACATATAAAAACGGACGGAATTTTAGTTAAGATTTAGTTTGAATCGTATTAGCCATTTTCATCATGTTATAAATAATTTTTCAAATTGGAATTTGTTCTTGTATTAAGCCCTAGAAGGGCGCCCTGTTAATAGCAGGAATTACAAACTGACATGTATTAAGCGCCGTAGGTGCGACCCGTTAGTCTTCATGTTTTAATGTATAAAATATTAAATCACAATTTCGTAATCATCATAACGAGGCATTCAAACGTACCTATGGCACGTCAATACAGGAAAACCTACGTGCTACCCACCAAATGTCCCAATGGGACATGAATACAATGGGAAATTACAATTTGAATTATGACCTATAATGACGAATTGATACGTTCCAAACAATCGAATTGCTAAATACTTAATCTCAAATTTTTATACTAATATTTATTCCTTTGTGAATTTATAAATCATTTTTTTTAATTATTAGAAGTATTAAAAAACAAAAAAGGGCACCAACAGCCTTTCTGTCAATGCCCTTTCCAACAATTAACTAACTAATTTACCAATGTTATTTTTTGTGTGATGGTTTCTCCATTGATGGTGAAATTCACAAAATAGATTCCAGGTTCCCAGTTTTGCAAGTTGAGATTTAGTGTATTCATCCCAATTATCGAATTAGATTGATTTTGATAAAGCACCTGTCCCAATAAATTCGTAACACTAATATTCACTTCATCTACAGAGGTCGCTTCGTATTGAATATTGAGTTCTCCATGTGTAGGATTTGGCGTGATGGCAAAGGGTCCAACCTTCTTACTATATGGTATATTAATCACTTCGCTATAGGCAGTTTTACCATTATAATCAACTTGTTTCAATCGGTAATAATTATCACCGACAGCAGGTGTTAAATGAATAAATGCATAATCGTGATAGTGAAAGGTGGTGCCATTTCCTTTGATAGTTCCAATTTTATAGAACTCACCATTGGTTGAATATTCAACATCAAAATAACTATTATTTAATTCGCTTGAGGTAATCCAATTCAATTCGCTTTGTTCATTCTTATTAAGCTTACCACCAAATGCAACCAAGGTTACTGGCAATGGAGAATTGAATGAAACCATATAGGTATCGGGCACACTTATTACATTCGCCGAATCGAAGAATGCATAAGTGAAACTTGTCGATAGCACATTATTATTCATATATAAGAACAAGCTATTTGGGTTGAATGCAGGAATTTCATATCGGCTGGCTGCAGCATTCCAGTAGGTACATGAGGCCGCAGCAGGGCAACTCGGAGATGGATCCAACGTAATCATGGTGCTACCATTGCTATATACTAATACCGCATTCGCAGGGTTAGGTAAAGAAGTAAACGCAACTTTTTCCGTATTTCCAGTAATGCCTCCAAATCTGCTTCCATCGGGGTCGCTACCCGATAATTTTCCTGGAGGGATAGTACCAGTTAAATCAATAACACTCGTATCCGATTCCGACTGACTTAAAATAATTCTATTTGGATACGTGAGGTTTCCACTGTGATTGATATAATCATCAGCGTTGAGGTTTGCATATATTTTCTTATGTGAAACAGGAATTTGATCGATTGCAAAATTCAAATTGATTGATGCATCGGTCAATGCATCCAAGGTGAGTCCATCTAAGGTACCATCGCCTGCGCCTGAAGTACCTTCACCTGCAAAGCCCCATCCAGCAGGAAGTTCAGGAGTGATTGTTCCTCCAATGGTTCCTTGATTGATGCTTAATACAATTTTGAAGGTGGTGTTTTGTGCTGTACCATTATCGTAACCTAAATAAAATGTACCATCACTTTCAACAGTGGTAGTTCCTACAATGAGCCCAGTGCTATTATCGATAAGGTTAATATACAGCGGCTGACTATTTAATGAATTCACCAAAGCACCATAAATTGTATTATCGGTAGTACCGTTTTGGTCGTTGTAAATTGAACCACGTATCATCAAATCCCATTCATTTATACGAATAATTACCTTGGCTGTATCCGATTTACTTGGCACGGTAGGGCATCCGCCTGCAGCTGCTGGGATTATGTCCGACAATACATACTCAAATGAATCCAGTCCAACGAAACGATAGGCGGGTACATACTTGATTAAGTTATTCAAAATTGTTATCGTACCATGCGCAGGTTGTAATACACCTATTGGTAAACTTACTTCCAAAGGATCATTATCTGCATCGGCATCATTGGTTATCACATCCACATACATATCTTGATTTTTTTGTCCTGAAGTATCCAAATCATCGAGTGCCACTGGCTTATTATTGAGTGTGCTTGCATTAATATTTACAAATACGGTGGCCGAATCAGTTTTTACTGGAGATCCATTATCCGTTAAGTAATAAGTGAAATTATCAGATGCTCCAAATCCTAATGAAGAGTTGGGAGTATAGTTCATCACACCACCTACTAGCGACAGTGCACCATTCGAAGGGTTGGTTCGGATGCTCACTGTAAGTGATCCATTCTCCGGGTCGCTATCATTATTCATGACGCTTATGGCTACTGGCTGACAAGCATTGGTATTTACCGTATCATTTTTTGCATCGGGTGCTAAATTTCCAATAGTAATTTTCACTCGTGCAGTATCGCCTTGAGCACCATCACATCCTATTACATTTTGTTCAAAGATGGCATAGAAGAAGGAGTCAGTACCAGAGAATCCATCGAAAGGAGTATAAATAATTTTATTACCCGATACTGTTGCGGTTCCATTATTGGCACCGAGGGTAACTATTGGATTTGTTAAAGTATCGGCTTCTGTATCTGCATCATTTGCTTTTACTGAAATCGTTTTTGCAGTTCCTGAGTTTGTTCCTGTGCTATCGTTGGTAGCCACTGGAACCGAGTTTAAAACGGTGACATAAACTTTGGAAGTATCTTTCAATGTGCCATCGGAAACACTGTAGGTGAAAGTTGTGATTCCATTAAACGAACCTGAAGGGGTGTATTTGATGGTGCCATCTCCATTCACTATAACTGCACCATTCGCTGGATTGGTAATAATCACAGGAGTATTCAAAGTATTGCCATCGGGGTCGACATCATTGGCTCTTACATTGATATTTATAATAGATGCAGAAAGTATAGAAGCACTATCAGGATTAGCCAAAGGCGCCCTATTTTTTACCGTGGCACAAGCACTTAATGTATAATATACTAACGTAATTGTTGGTCGATTACCTGAGGTAGAATTATCTTGTGTTCCAAAATACTGACGATTGGCAATTGCACTTTCATCGGTTGCTTTCAGCATAATACCATAATTTGCTCTTGTACCACTATACCATTCTTGAGCAAGTCCAGTAATATCAAGTGAGTGCGTAGTAAGCGTACTTCCTGTTCCGGTGGTAAAGGAGCCATAAGAGGCAGTTGTAAAATCACCTCCTAATATTGTCCAGGGAGTACCCGTTGATCTTAATTCCCAGGTAGAAGTGCTTGCCGACCAAGATTGTGTAATTGGATATATACTACAGCCAATTGCTGTATTGTCACCAGAGGTACGTTTTAAATTAAGGGTTGCACTTTGAATAACAGCACCTGCGGGTACCAATCCTAAAGGGCTTTTGAACAAGAAGGTTGCTCTACGACGATCGCCATTTCTCTTTCCAACTTGAATGGTAGTAGATGTTCCATAATTATTGGTAGGACTTAGTTCCCGCATTCCAGCATCTACCGAATCGGCAATAGTAATAGTAGTTGTAGATCCACTCACCGGCTTATAATATCCCGCACTACATCCATCATCAATAATGGTGATTAGTACTACTCCTGTATCATTATAACCCTGGGTATTGGTGATTTCATAAATGAATTGATCGGTGCCTGAATAATCAGGATTGGGTGCATAGGTAATACTATTATTTAAATTAATACTCACCTTTCCATGTGAAGGCCCCGTCTTAATAGTCGCTGTGGTTAATGCTAAACTTTGAGGATCTACGTCATTATTGAGTACATAAATAACCGTGGATGAATCTTCAATCACCACCGTTGCATCCATATTCGCTTCAGGTGCTCTGGTAACGCAACCATTATTGGAATATACAATGGCATCAATATTTGGTGCGTTGGCAGTACGAGTTATTCGAATATATTTAGCGGTACTAGTTAATTTATAATTACTAACAATGACGGAAGTACTTGTCGTGCTGAATGTTTTGTAATTTGAGTACGTTGTTCCATCTGCACTTTGCATCACCGCGATAGTAGAAGTTGTTGAATTACTACTTTTCCAGTTAATCGCCATGGTATCATTGGCATAAACAAACTCAGGGAATGAAAATCCAGCCGAATCATTCGCACCAAATACTGCGAAGGTACCGTCAACTAAATCATAGGCATTGGCTGCTGTTGAAGAAACATTGGATGTAGCAAATGCCAAAGTATCCATACCTCCTGAACTTACCACACCATATACTTGATTTGGCGAGCAACCATAAATATCATTTACACCTAAATTTATTACAAGCAAATTGCTTGAACAATTTTGTGGCACTGCATTATCACATACCTGATATGTACATGAATCGATACCAGTAAAATTTAATTCAGGAGTATAGGTAACAGTACCATTGCCATTATTCACAAAGGTGCCATGATGGCCTGTTGTTATTAAACTTAAGGTTAAAGGTCGGCCAGCAGGGCTATTTGTATTCGCTAATACATCTACCGTTTCAGTGATATCACTATTTAAGCAAGTATTAGAAATGGATACAGAAAGCAGAGGTGTTTCGGGTATTACGAGTCCAGAAATCACATTGGTTGAAGCAGAATAAAATCCAACACGACCGCAGGCATCGGTTACCACACAATGTATAATTGCACGTGCGGATAAAGAGGTTGGGGTAAAAGTAGTGCTTGATGCATTAGGTGCTGAAAAACTTCCTGCCACACTAGACGACCAGACATAGGTGAATGGAGTAGAATAGCCAGAGGCAGTTACAGATAGACTGATGGTTTCGCCTTGACTAATGGTACCACTTAAAGTTGCTGGAACACTCATGGCCACTGCCTTTGACTGACTTGCCAAAAAACTCCAATTTAAAAATACTCGTTGACCATTGATATAGTCGGCTGTTGTATATTTTGCCATGGTATGTGCTCCCATGATCATTACATACCCTGCTGCCGAATCGCCTTTGGAATAACCATAAGCTAATGCTGCCGCTGGGCCCGGCGATTTGGAAGGAATATCGGCTTGCGAATCATCGTAGATACCTACATGCGTTGTTGTTCTCCATCCAATTTTAGGTAGAAATATTTGTTCTGATCCAGCTTGCAATGCTGCATCTATTTTGCCAATGAATTGCATACAGGCATCTGCTGGATACTGCATAATATATGGTGGAGGTATGGAACCATTTCCGTGACTTCCAAATAATACCATTGATTGTCCACCCGTGATTGTAGGATCTTTTGATAACAAATTACATTGCTGCGTATTATTTGCTGGATTAAACATGTTTTCAAAAACACTTCCTGCATGACAACTTAAATAAATTCCACCTTTGTAACCACCGGAAGCAATGGATTTGCTCCAGTTATACAAATTCCCATGCGTGGCCCAAATAGGGTCGGCATGAGGCATGGCAAATAAATCGTCGCATGGCCCCAAGAGTGCAGGTGCCTTCCAATTATATGCCCCAGCAGGAATACCTGCATTGGTCAGATAAGTTTGAGCAATCGTTCCATTCGTTGCATCTAGTGTCCATCGGGGTGCCGCTGTAAGTGTAATATAAACAGGCAAGATAGTAGCGGTTGTAAGGCATGCTGTATCAATACCCCAGGCTGCTACCCAAGTATTAATTACTGTATTTACTGCAGTAGTTCGAAAGGGAGCGGTAATAATAAAAGGCCCACCTTTATAAGCAACACCATTCAAAGTAAAATCGGCTCCATCCTTAGTTTTATTAGGATTGATAACCCATTTCACTGGGCAATATTGATTTTTCAATAAGTCGTAAATGAGACCATAGGGCTTTAAAGATTTAGCGATGGTTGGATTCGCATTTCCCATATTGATAATGAGAGAGCCCGCTGGAATAGTTTCATCTCCTGCTTTGGCGTTAAAGGCTAACCCCAAAAAAAGCACGAACACTAAAAGTGCTTTATACAAAAAAATGACAGGCGTGTTGAGAAATAATAGTTTGGTAAATAGTGGTTTCATAGTTGTCGTACAAATCTTAAGCAAAGTTAAAGCGACAAAAAACGAATCACGTTAAAAGTGACAACAGTCATGAATATAATTCCGGAATTTTACAGATTCAAAATCAAGTTTTTGATGAAATGAAATTTTATGCAAGATGACATAATGCATAGCACATAAGCCTTTCAAGGCCAAATAATAAAATAATTTATTATTAGTAATTAGCTTACTTAGATTCAGTATAAGCATCATTAAAACGAATAAAACTCATACGAATTTTTATTTTTTATTGATATTGGAACTACGATGTGTTGCACCTTCTGGCAAATCAAAACAAAATGCAATTCCTAAACCTGGTGATTTCAGATGTGTAGGTTCGCCATTATATCTGCCGATAAAAGGATGATCAGTAACTTTTACATTCGATGATTGATAACGGAAAGCAATTCCTTGTGAAAGTTTGTTTGCTTTAAACGCAATGAAATACTCAAACTCAGTAACGACGGCACTTCCCTCTACATTAAATTTTGGATTTCCTGCACCAGAGGCAGCTAATGTAAAACGCAATAAACTTTTCTTGCCAATCCAAAACATCGTATGAAAACTAATTCCATGCGCTTTCAATAATCCAACATCACCCGCTCTGAAGCGATCGATATATGGATAAGGGCCACTTGCTTCCGAACTTGATAGATAAAACAAACTGTAATTATAACCGGCCCAGAGTCCCCAACGCTTAGTAAGAAATCCTCCCAAAGCTACAGGAATATTTATTAAGCGACCAAAACGTGCTTTGCCTTGAAAGCTCTCAAATGCAGTAGAACTGCCGGTCTCAATGGTAACCTTGCGAAGACCTGGCCAACCTAAATCCATATTCCAATAAAATATGCGTGTGATATTTTGAACTTTGAAATTAAAAATTGGGGCGCTGTATTTCGCTTCCGTCAATACCGGATTGGCGAAATTGGAGCTGTTTGAAAATGAATATAAATTTTGAACATGAGCAGTTCCTATTTGTCCACCCAAACTCCAAGTACCCCAATTAATCCAAATGGATTTTTCATGAGTTTTTTTTGTTTTGGTTTGAGAAAAAAGTAAACATGGAAAGGCAAGCAGGATGAGCAGTTGGATTAGTTTCATAAATACGAAACTAAAAAAAAATCGGTATTCGCAATTATTAATTTATTATGCTTTGATAATGAATTAAATAAATTGTGGTTTTGATAGACAATACTATGATGTTAAAATATAACTGAGAGTAGTTCAATAATAAAATGAATGTATCATCGAAAACAATTCGATGAGAATTGAAATATTACGAAGTAGTTCAACAATAATAGCCATAGGTGAAACTTATGGCTAATTGGCGGTTTGTATTCTCAACCCCAACTGGGTTGAACTAATAATGTTGAACCCTTCCGCTAGCGGAAGGGTTCTGACTGCGGTGTATTCACCAACCATAGGTTTCACCTATGGCTATTTTTATTCAACTGCGTTGCAGTTGTGAAATTCGTCCAAACAGTAAATCTTGAAGGAGCTAAAATATAAAAATGCTAATCAAATCAATTAGAATTTCACCTCTAATACCAAGGTCTCTGTACCGCGCAGAATCGTTACTTTTTTGGTATCGCCTTTTTTGGTATTACCCAATGCCTTCATATAATCCTGAATGTCGGCTATTTCCAAATCATCGAAATGGGTAATAATATCACCCTTCTTCAAACCTGCAGCAGCGGCGGGTTTACCATCTGTTACGCCATCGATTCGCAATCCTTTTCCATCATATACATAATCGGGCATCACACCCATGGATACTTTATACTTGCTTCTTCCCGTTTCTTTGTTTGAAGTTTTAGAGAATGTCATTTTAGGGGATTTCTCAGTGGCGCTTATAATTCGCAATGCAAATTCAAGAACCTCTTTTTCTCCCTTAAAATTAATTTTATCTATATCATCAGTTGGCTTATGATAATCGGAATGTTGCCCAGTAAAAAAACCAAGCACTGGAATATTCTCTAAATAAAATGATGCATAATCGGATGGGCCGATGCCTGCACTATCGTATTTAATATGGAAAATGGTATTGCATGAAGGCACCATTTGTCCCCATTCCAATGCCGTGCCATATCCCATAACTAATAACGATTTGGTGGTATCGTTCATGCGACCAATCATATCGAAATTAAGCATGTAATTTATTTTCGATGAGTCGAGTTTATTGGCTGCAACAAACTTCTTCGATCCTACCAATCCCAATTCTTCACCGCTAAATAAACACACAATAACATTATACGGAAACTTCGATTTCTGTGAAGCAAGGATGCGTGATAATTCCAATACCCCCGAAGTGCCCGATGCATTATCATCGGCCCCGTTATGAATTTTCCCTTCTGGATTTGGGTCCATTGAATTATGATCGTGCCCCATTCCTAAATGATCGTAATGTGCCCCAATGACAATGGTTTGCGATGCATGATTATCGATATAACCAACAACATTTTTACCATGACGCACCGCTCCTACCGTGGTATCTTCGCTGTGTGGATTCTTATTATCTTTGAATGTAAATGCTTGAAAATATGAATCAGTTCCTGGCAGGAATCCAATTTTATTTTGCTTGAATATCTTGGCTATATAAGCCGCAGCATCGTGTTCATCTATGGTGCCAGTGCCTCTACCATGCAAGCTATCGGAAGCCAAATAGGCAATATGTTTTTTGATTTTTTTGGTGGATACTGATTGTGCTTCAGTATTGCCAACAAATAAAAATGCAACAATAAATAAAATAAAATTTCGCTTCATGGGAGTTAAATATAGTAAATCAGAAATTGTATTATAAAAAATTAGTCAACCCAGTCGGCAATAAATAAATTGGTATCGCGGGTCCCACCATTATTTCTATTAGAAGAAAAAATTAATCGCTTACCATTAGGAGAAAACATCGGGAAAGCATTGAATTTACTCTCGGAAGTTATTTGTGTTATTCCAGTACCATCAGTATTGATAACGAAGAGCTGAAAGTCGTATCCTTTCTCGCTTTGGTGGTTGCTTGAAAAAATAATTTTATCTCCAGATGGCAAGAAGTATGGAGCCCAATTAGCTTTTCCTAAATGAGTAATTTGTTTCAAATCACTTCCATCAACATTGCAGGTATAAATTTCCATATTCGTTGGAGCCACTAAATTTTGTTTCAAATAATCTTTGTACTCTTTAACCTCTGCATCTGTTTGTGGGCGTGAGGCACGAAATACCAATTTTCTCCCATCGGGCGAGAAGAAAGCGCCACCATCATAACCCAAACCAAAGGTTATTTGCTTTTGGTTGCTACCATCTATATCCATAGTCCATAATTCTAAATCACCACTGCGATCGCTGGTGAATACAATCTTATCTCCTTTAGGCGAAATGGTTGCTTCGGCATCGTAGCCTGGCGAATTGGTAAGTTGCTTGGTGATATTGCCTTTGAGGTCGGAAACGAAAATATCAAACTCTGGATAGATGTTCCAGAGATATTTGCCAGCCATATAAGTCACTGCTGGACAAGTATCTGTTGCCAAATGTGTGGAACCAAATAGGATATGTTTCCCATCGGGCATATAGTAACTGCAAGTGGTTCGTCCCTTACCTGTACTCACTAAAGGTGGTCGATAGGTGGAATCCTTGGCAGCCTTCTTCAAATCCATCGCAAATATCTGATCGCAATGCAATCCCCATTTAGCATTATTGCTTTGAAAGGAAACAAATTTTCCATCAAAACTAAAATAGGCTTCGGCATTATCACCTCCGAAAGTGAGTTGTTTTAAATTTTTAAGATTGGGCTCTGTAGTTTGTGAAAAGCTTGCCACGTAAGGCAGAAATGCGAGTAATAAGAATAATTTTTTCATACGCTGCAAAGGTAATGTTAATCACGATTCTGAATAAATGATTTGACACCTAACGGTCATAAAAAAGTAAACACCCTGTTAACAGATGCACTAATTTTTGAACACCGAATCGTCAATTCCTTTATTCACCTTGTAATTTTTGATGGTGATATAAATATTGCCTTTCTTAGGGTCCTTACCTGGAGTCGATTCTGGGGTTTTTGTGTTGTTTATATCCGCGGATACACCCTTTGGTATTTTAAACTTCTTCACGTCCACCGTAAACTGTAAGCTATCGGGCAAACCATAAGCGACTTGCGCTCCATAGAAATAATTGATTAGAATGGTGCCATTGCTTTTGGTAGTTAGCTGCGAACGCAATACGATATTTCTTGTGGGGTCGATCCAAAATTTACCTAATACCAAATCGCTTGTATCGGCATTGGGAATGATATTGACGATGGTGGCAGTGACAGTTCCAATTTTTTCGTTCCCCGCAATGAATGCCGAATACGAATTCGTATCGCTAATGGTCTTAGAGAAATCGCTAAATCCTTGTTTGGGCAAGATGGCAATACCCGTTGATTTAACTCTGAATTTATCCGGTTGTTTATAATACACTTGAGCATCCACTGGAAGCATACGTATGAATGGTAAATCTACCCGGATATTGACATCGGCACTATAATCTTTGGTGAGATTCATTTTTTGGTAAACGCCATACATCAATTGATTGGCCGTTTTCTGTGCCATTGCTTGAAGGCAAAGCAGCAGGATGCCATTGAGAATAAAAAAACGAAGGAACTTAAAATCCAATCTCATGATAAAATATCTTTTCTGTTAAATTTATAAATCGCGATGCTTAGCATGATGCCAATATGTGCTAACAAGACCACTACCGATTGAATGATTTCACGCTTCGGCAAAGGGTCTGAGAAAAAACTTCTCCATGCCGCCATATGCGTTGTAAATAGGTAGGGGCGAATGCTATCAAACACCTTTACATCCAAGGTATTGATGATGGTGAATAAAATAATGATTGCCATCGTTGCAACAATAGGCCCAATTGAATTTTCGGAGAAGCAAGAGAGCATAATGGAAAGTGTTGCAATGGTAGCCAATGATAAGAAAGCCAAAGCAAAGGCACTTAGAAAACGCCAGGTTACGTCGGGAGCTTGTAAAATCACCAATCCATCGTTATTTAAAACCATGAGGTCGCCAGTTCCAAATAATATTTTAGCAACCACTACGGCCATAAACGCAAACCATAAGATGATGATTAAAGTATAGACGCAGCCTGCCACAAATTTCGACAGTAAAATATTTGTTCTGGATACCGGCTTGGTAAGCAATAATCGTATGGTACCCATGGCCGCTTCACCCGATACCAAATCGCCAGTAACTAGGGCAATAAGCAATGGGATATGAATCACAAGCATCTGCAAAATAATAAAGCCAATAAGGTTACCATTTAATATGTTTCCTTCGAAGGAAAGTGTTTGCTCAAAGGAGCCCGTGATGAAGGAAATGAATGATAGGCCGTCCATTTTCATGGCAAACAAAATTACGCCCACCAAAAGAGTAATGGCAGCAAAGCCCAGATAGCTTCGGGGTTTGGAGGCAATCTTTATAAATTCGTTATAGGTGCTTCTTAAGAACATTATTGATTGATGAGTTTAAGAAAATAATCTTCCAACTTCCGTTTCGACTGAATGGAAGAGACTTGAAAGCCTTGATCGCAAAGCATTTTATTGATTGAAGGAATTTTTTCCTGGGTACAATGAATGGATAATAATTGCTCGTCGATTTCTATTAATATATTTTCAAGTTTTGTTTGCAAGAATGCTTTGGCATCTGCGGTACGGTCGGTTTCAAATTGAACAATTAGATCTTCACTATTCAGCAGGGTCTTCACCTCCCCTTGAACCATTGATTTGCCTTTATTAATAATGACCATACGATTCGCAATCAATTCAATCTCTGATAAAATATGTGATGATAAAACCACTGTTTTATTTCGCTCCTTACTCAATTGCAAAATCAAATTACGAATATCAATAATCCCTTGAGGATCGAGGCCCGTGGTTGGTTCATCGAGGATAATAAGTTCGGGATCGTGCAATAGTGTTTGAGCAATACCCAATCGCTGTTTCATTCCATGCGAAAAGCCCCCGAGTTTATCTTTCTCTCGGCCTTTCAAACCCACGAATTCAATCATCTCATGTATTTTCGATTTGGTAATACGAGCCCCCGAAATGCGGCCCATGATTTCTAGGTTTTTTTCGGCTGAGAGGTATTTATAAAAATCGGGTTTTTCAACGATACAACCAATCTTTGCGAGTATCTCATTGCGATGGTTTGACAGTGATTTACCAAACAGTTTAATCTCCCCAGAGGTTGGTGAAATAAGTGATAACATCGTGCGAATGGTGGTAGATTTACCAGCTCCATTGGGGCCTAAAAATCCAAAAACATCACCTTGGTATACATCAAAGCTCACATCTTGTACCGCAATGGTTTTTCCAAAATGTTTTGACAATTGAATTACTTCAACAATTTTTTCCTGCATAGCTAAATTTTCCGGGGATAAATTAGGGTATGCAAAAATAGTTCAATTGGAGCGCATCTCTCATTTATATTTAATAAAAAAGCCACTTCAAATGATGAAGTGGCTTTTTTATTAAGTTGAATTAACCTTATTTAATTACTACTCTTTCGGTAGCAATTCCATGGTTGGTTTCGGCAACGATGGTGTACAATCCTTTGGCTAAGTTTTCCATGTTCACACTGTTATTATTTGGTGTTAATTGGATAATTTCTTTTCCAACGATATCATAAACAGTAACACGAACCAGCGTTTCAGCCGATTTTATGGTAATGCTTCCGTTTGATGGATTTGGATATACATTAATTAGGATTGAATTGTAGTTGCCATTGATACCGTTCGGATCGTTATCGACAATTTTTATTGTTTGAACATTTCCACCTGAGATAGCACAATTGGTTCCCGCAGTGAACGTAGAGATAATGGTTTCAGCTGTTGGTTCGTAAACGGCATCATCCAAGATAAGATATGATAACATGATTGAATCGCCATTGGCTGCAGTAGCTGGGAAGGTCACGGTTGTTGATGGTGCTGAGTAGTCGGCAAATGCAGCAGTTCCAGTGAATGCGATAGTAGCAGTAGTTGCTTTACCATTTACATTGCTAATCTTCACCTTTACTTTTACGGTACCTGCATTCTCATTTACATTTAATGAAGTGGTGTCGATAGTAATCGTAGTTGGTGCATCATTATCAATGATGGTAATGGTTTTTGAAGCACCTACCACGCTTGCATTATTTCCTGCAGTGAAGCTTGCAATGATGGTTTCGTTGCTTTCAATGATGGCATCATCAACGATGGTATAGGTAAATATGATTGAGTCTCCATTCACAGCAGTAGCAGGGAAAGTAGCGGAGGCTGCAAGTGTAGTATAGTCGGTACCTGAAGTAGCCGTTCCTGAATTTGCAATATTGATTGATGCTGTTGAACCATTCACATTGGTAATCGTAAATTTCACTTTTACAGTTCCTGTATTTTCGTTTACACTAACTGCAGCAGCATTTACAGTAATTGTTGCTGGAGAAGCTGCTGGAATAATATCGGACAAGAAGCGAGGGAATAATTGGTATCCTGAAGTGTATGGGTTGGAATTATCGAATTGACTTCCCAATCCAATAACATCGAATGTTCCAGTTGGAGCTGCAGTACCTAAGATATCTGAATTGGCTAATTGCAGACGCAATACAATGGTATCGGTAGCATTTCTCAAACTTATATTAGCAGCAGTGGTAGGCCAGGTAGTGATTGGTGTAACGAATTGCATTCCGTTCAAACGCACCAAGTCGTTTTCGTTTGCTTCTGCTAATTTGGTAACTACAGTAGGTGTTTTGATTGCTTTATTATTTCCTAAAACAATCACAGTATCGCTATTGAATTCGGTAAGCCCATTGAATTGTGCTACCGTTCCAAGCACACGTACACTATCTCCTTCTTTCACAGTATAACCATGATTTCCTGTAGCTTTAAATACAGTGATACCACCAGTGTTATCACGAATCACAAATTGCAATCCGGCAGGGCGATAATTGATTCCATAAACGATACCTACTTCATCATATTTCTTGCCTAAGCTATCCGCAACACCAGTTGTGGCATTCACTGTAGAAATTTGTCCTAAAGGGAAACGTGGGTAATCGTTATCAGTGATTGTAACTGTATCTGAGGTAATGGCACCCAATACTACGGTAGTTGGGTTGCTTAATTGCATGATAAAATACTCATTTCCTTCAACCAATACATCATTGATAATACTTACTGTCGTTGTTTTAACCGAATCGCCAATAGCAAAGTTTAATGTTGTGTTTGTAAAAGTATAATCAGCAGAAGTAGCAGTAGCAGCTATTGCGCTAATATCTACACTCGAAACAGCTATTGCTGGTGCAGATAATTTCACTGTAATGGTTGCAGTACTGATTCCTTCGTTAATCGATTGTTTTGATGCTGAGAATGCAACAGTAGTGGCATTGAAATCATCATCATTAATAGTTGTTGTTGTTGTTGAATCGGCAGTCAAAACACAACCACTGCTTGGGTTGGTTAAACGTAAGATGAATGTTTCGTTACCTTCTACCAAAACATCATTGGTAATGGCTACCGTAAATGTTTTCATGGTATCGGTGGCAGCAAAGTTCAAAGTGGTATTGGTAAAAGTATAGTCGGTACCTGAAGTAGCTGTACCTCCTGTTTTCACTTGTACATCCACCGAAGTAGCTGATACCGATGGATTTTTATATTTCACTGCAATCGTTACTGTTCCTGCATTTTCATTAACTGAATAGGTTGTGGCATTAAAATAAAAACTTGGAGAGGTGAAATCGTCATCTACAATCGTAGTCGTTGAAACCGAATCGGCACCTAAAGAGGCGCTATTCGTAGCATTGCTCAAACGTAAAATAAATGTTTCATTTCCTTCTACCAAAGCATCATTCGTAATTGGAATGGTCATGCTCTTGATGGTATCAGTGGGAGCAAAAGTTAAAGTTGTTGTTGAGAAAGAGAAATCAGTTCCTGCGGTAGCACTACCACCCGATTTCAAGGATACATCAACACTTGTATTGGTTAAGGTAGGGTTTTTATATTTTACAGAAACTACTACCGAAGTCCCATTTTCGTTCACTGAATAGGTAGGACTTTCAAAAAAGAAAACCGGACTAGGAACCAAGGGAACATCGCTGCTATCTAATTTGATTGCAGTAAAGCCACCACTAGGATTCACAGTACTGACAGTTCCTGTAGGCCAGACACCATCGGCATCGAGGTTGGCATAATAAAGAGTACCATCCGATAATTTACGATTATCGATTCTTCGCACTCCATTGGAGTTCGTATTCGGGATGATGGTTCCCCAAGCACCACTGAATGAATCCACATTATTACGATAGAACAATGGATAGTTGGTAGGAGATGTAGCACTTCTATATGCAATTCCATCACCTTCGATAATGGCACATGAGAGTGGGCGACCAGTAGCTAATACATTATCCCATAATACAGCGATATTTTTATCGGCTGCTTGGCTCTTGCTCCAAATACCTGTTCCTTGTGCAGTACCTGTACCGTAGGTAAGCGTCTTGGCAGAATCGGTTATGGTTAAATACGAGGCTAATGATGTATTACCTGTGGTACCATTATTCAATATCAAGCGCGGGTGAATATAATTACCCGGTGCAAAACGTGGGTTACCAGTAGGTTCTATTCCAAACCATCCTTCATATTCTCCACTTGAATTTGCAACAATTGAATCGTATCCACCTGCAACCGACATTGAAGCCGATGATGAATATCCAAAGCTACCCGATTGACGAATAAAGATTTCATTACCCGCACCTGCAGAAGTGGCACCATCTGAATTGACACCTGCATTATAACTTAAACATATTGCTTGTGAGCGATAGCGGTAAGTAGCACTAGCTGTGAGTCCAGTAATTTTGGCGCGATACACATACGGAGTACGTGGTCCTTCACCTGAACCTTTGGTTGTATCAGCCATATATTGTGGCACGATGAGTCCGGTAATTACTGGTTGGGCTATCGCCGAAGCAGCAAAAATCGTGGTTAGAAATAAAAAGTAAAAAATACGTTTCATAAATAGGATGGTTAATAAAAGATTTCAAATCTAACACTTAATGTGTTAAGGTTATATTACCGAATCATCACGAGTTATACACAGAAACGATGAAAATGTGGAGAGTTTTCAGAGGGTATAAAACTCGTCTTTTTCAATATCATGAATACGAATAATACCTGCAGAAATGAGGTTAACCAATATTTTGCGCGCCCTCCATTTAGAGATATTCAGCAATTTGCAATATTGATGGAGTGTGATGCGCTGATTTACATTGAGATACTGAAAAAGAGCTTGTTCTTTGGAGCCATATTCAATCAAGGTATTTTCTTTGGCGATGTTTTTACGCATCACATCGAGCACTACTTTGCTGGCCAAAATACTCTCATCGCGCACACGTACATAGGCCCACCATTTTTCATTCTCATCCTTAGCATAATAGGGTTTATTCGTTCCTTCGGCGATGCGTGCTTCAATTACTTCTTTGCCATTAATTTCCCAATCGATAAGTCGCATTTCTATTTCGGGTTTGCAATAAATGGAGATGGCAGTTTCGAGCACATAACGTTCTTCTTCGGTTCGCACGCCGCTAATAGTACCGTTATCGTTAACTCCAATGAGCAAGGTGCCGCCTTTTGTATTGGCGAAGCTCACCATGGTTTTAGCAATTTTCAGCGCGCTGGGTACAATCTTTTTAAAATCGAGGGTATCACCTTCTCCTTGGGCAATGAGTTTTAAAATGGGATGCACAAGGCAAATATAGAATTTGGATTCAGTTTAATGCTATGCAATTTTTGAAGAAATTGAAATTCGATTAGGTTAATATTTTCAAAAACAAGGGGGCTAAGACCGATGTCAATAATTTGTCCGTTGGTGAAGCATGCGCAGAGGCTTGCACACAACACCAACTGAGGCTTAAGCAGAGTGAGAGTATAGGAATACAAGAATGATTTATAATTCGAAGATGGAATTATAGAGGATATTGTATTATGCCCCTTCGGGGCATTTGGTGGGTAGAAAACAAATTCCCCCACGATTGACGTTCCAGAGGAACGTTTGAATGATGGTTAAGAATTGAACAAACAATTAGAATTGAATAATTTTAATTTTCAAACGTACCTACGGCACGTCAGTACAGGGGGCATCATAGCTACCCAACAAATGTCCCTATGGGGACATGAATACAGCAGGAAATTATAATTAGAATGATAATTTATTATTACGAATGGATTTTGTTCCATAGGAACTTATCGTGGGTAGCAATTGAAATCCTTCCCCCTCTCGACTGTTCCGTAGGAACCAATTGTGTTGCAAATCCGGTGAGCGGAAAATTTTAAACCTATGAATATCTACACGATAGGCCCCTACAGGGCAGAATACAGGGGGAGCAGGTTTTCTACCCACGATAAGCCATTACAGGGCAGGAATACAGCGTGATTGTGAAAGAGGAAAAATACAAGATGCAATGCGAGCAATGCCTGTCAGCCTAAAGGAAAAAATTCAAGAGAAAAATTATAAAATCAGAAACGCATTACCGAATCCTTAATGTCTTTCCCGGACGGAGGATGGTTTTGGTGGTGATGCGATTAAGCTTGCACAAATAGGCTACAGATACCTTATACTTACGTGCAATAACCGATAAATTCTCTCCCTTCTTCACCACATGATATACATATTTATATTTCGATGGCGGTGGTGGTGTATTGCTTTTAAACAAAGCATTATCAATGGTGATGCAAGTAATTTTCACAGAGTCTTTTTGGGTCATCACTACCAAGGCCGGATTGAAAGGCACACCCATATAACGAATTTCAAAATGCAAATGCGCTCCGAACGAATAACCAGTATTACCACAAAAGCCAACGGTATCGCCTGCTTTCACAACATCACCTGGCTTCACATTCAAAGCACTAAAATGTCCGTATAAGGTTTCGAGTCCGTTGGGGTGACGAATAATTACACAATTGCCATAGCCAGGAGTGAGTTTCGCCAATCGAACCACCCCATCAAAAGCAGCACGAGCGGGCTGACCATAAGGTAAGTTTAAATCGAGCCCCGGATGAAATTGATAATATCTGCCCCAACGACGATATCCAAAGGGTGAATTCACACTGCAGACACAAGGGGTAATATACTCCATCATGCCACTATCGATAATATTGATAATGGCACCTTTAGGAACCGTGGTGGCATTGTATTTATAGGGATTTATTTCGTCGGCGTTCATGTAGTCGGCCACGGCATTCTCTCCATTACTTTCGGATACAACAGAGTTGCCATTATTTTCAAAGATGACGATATCGGGCAGACAAGAATCACCAATTACACAGTCGGTTAAAATAGCGTCAGTATTTGAAATAGCGGCTAATGAGTCGGCAGATAATGGAGCCACAGAAGCTCTGGCAGTATCATCTATATCGTTATTCAAGGTGGAGTCGGTCACCTGCGCATTCAACACATTTCCAATAACAATAAAAATAATAGCTAAAAAATACTTCATCCCTTATAATTTAAAATTTCCTCCGATTTTTTTCGATCTAAAAAAAGCTGCTTCTTCAATTCATCCAGCGAAGGGAATTTCTGCTCGTCCCTAATTCTATCAATGAAAGAGATACATAAATGTTCTCCGTAAATATCTGCATCAAAGTTAAAAATATTTACTTCAATTACCCTATTCGTGCCATCTACCGTGGGCCTCTTACCAATATTTAACATGCCATCATAATGGGTATCCAAATGCTTGATACGCACAGCATAAACCCCATCGGCAGGTAATATTTTATACGACTCCTTAATTTTAATATTGGCCGTTGGAAATCCAATTGTCCTACCAATTTTATTTCCAACCATCACTTCTCCTTTAATAGTAAAAGGATGTATCATATACTTCAGCGCTGTCTTTACATCTCCTGCAAGTATGGCTTTCCGTATTTTAGTACTACTTACGGTAATATTATTAATATCTACTTCGCTAATTTTTTCAAGAGTAAAATCATACGTGGATGCAAACTCCTGAAGATTATTAAAATTACCTTCACGATGATGACCAAATCGATGATCATACCCCACAATTAAATGTTTGGTGCCAATGGCGTTCACCAAAATATCTCTCACAAAATGCACTGCCGATAATTGCGATATCTCTTTGGTAAACTCTAATACAATTAAATGCTGTATGCCTGTTTGACGAAACAATTCAATATTCTCATCTAAGGTATTAATGAGTTTGATGCTTTCATCATCAGGAAATAAAACCATGCGTGGATGCGGAAAAAAAGTAAGCACCACACTCTCTCCATTTAATGCCGTGGCTCTTTCTTTTAAATCAGAAAGAATTTTTTGATGCCCTGCATGCACTCCATCAAACGTGCCTTGGGTGACTACCGCATTGGCAAGTTTCTTGAAATTAGCTATGGAGGTATGAATCTGCATCAAAAAAACATCTTAATGATTTAAAGGGATAGGATTCATTAAACCTCGCAAAGCTACACTGGCCATAGCACAACCAAATACAGCCGGCATATAACTAATGGTGCCAATGGTAGATTTTTTACGGGTGGTATCTTCATTCACTACAATCTTCGATTTATCGGCTTTCTCGGCTGAGAAAACTACCTGAAAACCACTTGCTACACTGAACTTCCGTTTCATATATTTCCGCACATAGCGCGCCAATAAATCGTCGTAGGTTTCGCTGATATCACAAATCTCTACACGTGTAGGATCAACCTTTCCTCCTGCGCCCATGCTACTTACAATTGGGATTCGACGCTCAAGACAAGCTTTAATAAAATATACTTTGGGAGATAAGGTATCGATGCAGTCGCAGGCAA